>NZ_CATJGZ010000111.1:0-31602 GCF_949740115.1 Bacteroides sp. 41_26 | reverse complement strand
TACATCTAAAACAAGACTACACACCGAGGCTTCATACGTTACTCTACGAGATAGAGCTTTATCAATACCGGAGAAAGAGACTGATAGCAATGACAAACGCCATTAAGCTCAAAACTGGATCTATTTACGATTAGACGATTTACGATGTACGATTGGAATTACTCTGTTTCTAGCATTGCTGAAAAACAGGCTTTTAAAAGGGTAACTTCAATCGTACATCGTCAATCGTCTAATCGTAAATAGATTCGATTCATTATTGATCAGTATAAGTATTTGATGACTTTCTTTTTACCACCATTCCGTAGAACTATCACATACAGTCCTTTGGGTAGATTATTATTTTGTATGATTGCTTTACAAGTGCGATTTCTCGATAACTCGTTAGCCACTTTGACTCCCTGTTCATTATAGATGGTAACTCTTGTTTCCGGGTAAGAAAGGAGATCTTCGTCCGTTTCTTCTTCCTCTATCCCCGTACCGCCTCCTTTTGTCAGCTTATACATTTCGGTAGCTGCCAGTAAAAAAGCTCCTACGCCGAAAGTAGCTGTCATATCTTTGGTTACATTCTTCGGGTCCTGCCCGATAGGTTGTACCCAGCCTAATTTTCCATTTTCGTGTATCGCTTCACACAATACATTCCATGCTTTTATTGCAGGTTCATACGCTTCCTGTTGTGTCAACAGCCCGTTGTTCAGTCCGTAAATCAGGGCATACGTAATGAGAGCCGTACAACTTGTTTCGGGTGCCGGATAGCTATCCGGGTCCAGTAAGCTGGCATGCCATGCTCCTTTTCCATCCTGTAATTTGATGAGACTTTGTGCCAATGAACGGAAGATACTTTCGTAATAACTTCTATATTCGGAATCCGCAGGCAGTGTTTTCAGAATATTGGTGATTCCGGCTATTGCCCAGCCGTTACCTCTGCCCCAAAATACCTTTTTGCCGTTGGCTTCCGTCTTGTTGAAATAGCTGTCGTCTCTATAAAATAGTTTTTCGGTTTTATTGAATAAGTAGTCGTAGGTTTTTCTGAACTCTTTGTCCATGAATTCAAAATAGCGGGTATCATTCTTTAAAACACTCATCCGGGCATACAAGGGAGGTGCCATAAACAGGGCATCACACCACGTCCATGCCTCCTTGTTCCGGTAACTCATAGAAGTATTACGGGTATCGGACATCACCCGTTCCATACGTTCCAGGGTTCCGGCAATCATCTTATCTTGTTTGTGTTTGCCATACATGGCAGCGAAGAACTGACCGATGCAGAACTCATCCGCATGATAAGGATAAATACCGTTCATCTTCCAGTTACTTTGGGTGCCGATACCGGACAACCACTCCCAATAGGCCCCGCTCTCTTCTTCTCTCAGTGTCGCCCACTCGGACAGGCCGATGTATAATACTGAATGTGCCCAGGAGGCTATGCCATTGTCGTGCAGGTTTCCTGAAGCCGAATAGCGGAAGTTATCTATCTGCCAGCTTGCCACCCGTTTCACTTGGCTTTCAACGTCTGTGTAGCTGGGAGGAGTATGGCTACCGTTGGCGACTGTTACATTACATCCTAAGGAGAGTAGGAGGAGCAGTCCTGATACATATATGCTTTTCTTCATAAATAGAGGGTGTTAGAGTATAAAAAAAATCCGCAACACCTCCTTTGGGGGAAGGAGGCTGTTGCGGACATCTGAAAAGAAGGAATTAATGTACTATAAACTTAGCTGTGGCTTTCTGACCGGCAGCTTTATCTGTCACATGCAGGATATAAATACCTTGTGACAGACTGTTGGTATCAATAGTTGTGGTATTACCTTGTGCCCGAACGCTACCTGTTGTATCATACAGTTTGAATTCGATGCCCTGAGTATTACCTGCGATGATCTGTACCTGTTCTCCTTGTTTCACCGGATTCGGATAAACTGATACGGCAAAGTCGCTGTTGCCGGCTTTTACTTCTGTAATGCCAGTCGGGTCACCGCTTTCCGGGATATCCATCAGTGTTTTCTTACCGATGTTAAAGTCAGAAACCTGGATGGTGCTGCTGTTCGTTTTGTCGTAATCTGTAATCGCTACTTTAATATAACGGAAAGATACTTTATTGGGCAGCAATATCTTGTTTTCGGCTACAGAAGTATCCAGGGTTATATTCTCCAGAACGGGAGTGAATTCATCCGCTTCATTGTTCTTGCCATAGAAAGATATGCGATTGGCTCTCAGACCTGTTGTAGTATTGCTATAATCACGGTGGCGATAAACGAAATATTCCATTTCCTGCGGAGTCTGCATATCAATCGTGAACGAAGGAATATAATCTGCCGGTGCTACGATACCAGAGAAAGTCTTTCCCGGTTTCACAAACAAGAAGGATGTTACGGTGCTGTCGTCAATCATATTCTTAGGATCGTCTCCTCCTACAGTTGCATCTGCCGGGCCTGCCAAAGAAGTAGTAATGGTCCATGCAGAACGGTCTGCCAAAACATCTCTACCGGTTGAGGCAGGTGTGTTTTCATTTACCACGAACTTCATAGAACGGCCTTGATAAGGAGCTTCACTCTGATAAGTAACAAGACGTCTGCCTTTCACTGCCGGAGTTTCGATGCCTAAGTTGATCGGGCTGCTACCATTTGTCGGATCGGAGATATATACTACTGTTTCTGCTTTATCGGCATCCTTCACCAATACTACGCAACCCGCGTCAGCTTCTACTGTCAAACCATGCTTGCTGAAACCTGCTGATTTGTAGAATACTAATCCGTACATTTTCAGCTCTTTGTGGTAAACAGCCTGTACAGAGTCAGTGTTGATGATAATCTCGATGTTATCGCTCTTATAAGCCTTTGCATCATCCTTGCTGATGCCCGGAACGATGATATAAGCATATGATCCGTCAGTTGGTTGAGTGCCATGGTTGAAAGATAAAGTAAAGACATTGTTCTTCACTGTTTCATCGGCATAGTTGGTGTTGATGTCATACCAGTTACCGGTTCTTTCACCTGCGTTCAGTTGCAATTTGCCCTTCTGTGGGAAATAGTAACCTACGTTTCCGTGGAATGCCCAGTCCAGATTATCTTCGTAATTGTAATCTCCTGCCTGCAAGGTAGATTCGTTACCATTGGAAGAAATCACTACATCGCCATCCAGCAAACACTGGTTGACAGTTGTGTTCATCTGGAATTCAGAAGCAGACTTGATGCTGTTGCCCAGACAAACAATCTCTTTGTCGAAGAAGAACCATGCCTTATTAGCCGATGAATTTATATTAAATTCATTGTCTATGTACTTGTAAGCAGATACACTGCACAGGCTGTCTGTAACACCACCTGCAAATGCCGACTGTCCCATCTTGATATAGGTGCTGGCTTGCGGTATCTCTGTGAATTCCGGACAAGTTACACCAGGTACTTTTGCATAATTCCATACCGGGAAGATGTTATAGTATTCGTTTCCTTTTACCATGATTGCGGTAGATCCATCCGACATGAAGTATTGCTTGATACCTTCGCCGTTGTCCTTCAGATATTCATTGCGTGCCGTACGGGTAGAAACCAGGCGCAAGTCTACTGTATACTCCGGACGCTGGTGAAGTGTGTAGTCACCGCGGAAGAAATGTGTGCTTCGGGGTTCCAAACCATAAGACGGTTGTTGAGTTCCATTGATACGTGCGATGGTTTTCTCATATTTATCGGTATTGGCAGGATCTAATGCGATCATGCGTTCGATGATACCTGTTCCCTTCTTGGTTGCACCGGGGCGGGTAGAAGAACGGCCGATTACGTTATATGACATATATCCACCACGAATGGTACCTATGTACGTATTTACCAGACTGCTCAGGATGTCCAGCTGTTGTCCGGTTACTGTAAAACGAGTGCCGGCTGCATAGCTGCAAGCTTTGGTGATACCATCCAGGAATACATCGCCGTATGCGCCGATATGTAATTGGTGTCCGTGTTGAGCAAATGAGTTATCATACTGGATACCTTCTGCACCAGTAGTATATTCAATGGTAGAGTAGATCTGATCCATTGCTTCACGCATCAGGTTGTCATCTTCTGTCAAGCAAGCGCGATACATCCAGTGCAAAGCTACGTCTACACGGTTTGCTCCTGTCTGAGAGCTGGGGCTTCCGCCTTTATTTTTCAAACGGGCGATAGATTTATTGAACAGATCTTCAGAGATTTTCTCTTTGCCTAAGTTCTGCATAATAATCAGGTATTGTCCCATACGTTGCGGTTCACCGATTTGATTCTGATACCAGTTGTTGGAACTTGGTTGTTTGCTATGCCAGTAGGTAAGCATTAAATCCATCTTAGCTTTCAGCTCATCGTTGCCATAATACTTGCTTTCGGTTTGGGTATAAGCCAATCCCATGGCGAGCAATCTGTCAAGATGTTGCATTGGCGGCCAGTCCGTGCGAGCGTCAGATGCATAGTCTATATCAGGGAATGAACCGTCGTCTTGCAATTGTGTCAGATAAGAAGCTACGTTTTTATCGAGTTGGTCAATAGTGGAGATTTTACTTGCAACAACATCTGTAATAATACGATTGATGAAAGTCTTATAGACAGATTCTCCCAATACTGTAACCTTGCAAGTGGTACTTACAGAAGCATTGTTCTTCAATTTGGCTGTGATTGTTGCCTCACCGGTAGCTTTACAAAGCACTTTACCATCTGCGGTAATTTCTACCACTCCCGTATTGCTTGATTCGAGCGTATACTCTTTGTCTGTAGCGAATAGCGGAGCAAATCTTACGTCAAGGTTCGTCGTTTCGTTGGCTACGAATTCATAAGAGTCCTGTCCAAAGAAGATTCCAGTAGTTGCTACTCCTTCTCCGGCACAGGAGATGGAAGTTTTATAGTTAGTAGGATTGTCATACATACCCTGCATCCAGAATACATCAGCAGGAGCATCTTTAATGGCTATCGGGCGGATATTCAGTTCACCTGCAGGAGTTCCCGAAGTAATGACCTCCTTCTCTGTCCAGGTAGCACCATTATCTGTGGTTTCGTAACGGTAGATTTCAAAAGCACCTTCCGCTGCCTTCTTTGACAGGTAAACAGTATTCAAATCATTTGCTCCGAAGCAGATACCTCCGGCTTGGTAAGATTTGGCTTTAAAAGTATTTCCCTCAACCGCTTTGTATTCGCTCATAGGAACTCCGTCTCCGGTGGTAATTGCTGTACTTTCCCATGCAGTTCCATTCCAGCGGGCATAATAGTAGGTGTGTCCTGTTGTAGTACCATCTGCTGCGGCTGTGAAAGCATCGTACAATACTACCGGATTACCGTTGGCATCGAGTGCAATATCATATGCCCATACCTTGTTGGTATCCTCTCCTTTGGCAATAACATCCAGTTCACTACTTTTAGACTCGGTGACATTCATACCGGAGATCGCAGTGCCATCCGCCTTTTTGAATTCTAATTTGTCTCCTGCGGCATTTTTATTAATCTTCAGATAATGAACTGTGCTGTTTTTATAAGTCAGACCGGTGCCTAAGTGTGTAACAACCATGTGTATAGTGCCATCTGCAGCTTGGCAAGTACGCATTTGCGGAACTTCGTCGCGGTTTGCGTATACATTTCCGATATCAGAGCCGATAAATCCTGCTCTTGTTTTAACTGTAGGTAAATTTCCGGTTTTATCGGCTACATTTGCAAATAGAGAGTAACCTATATTGTTTTTTGAACGCCAGAATACGACCAGATCATTTCCCATCATGTGAGGAGTAGTGGAGCTGATTCCATATCCAGTCTGTTTTTGAGAACTGGACCACTCTGTAATGTCTTCCGCATTGGTGGAATACCAACTATAGAAGCCATTTTCTTTCTTATTGTCTGAACTGAAAAGTAGTAACTGCCCATTTCCTCTTACTGTAATAGCAGGAGACGAGAAATCATCCGAATAACCGGTAGATACAACCTTTTCTTTGGTTTCTCCTGTTGTGTGATCGTAAGACGCAACAACTAATGCCTTACTGGAACTAATCCAGGTAAAATAAGTTTTTCCGTTGTAATAAACGGCACTGGGCTGAGAGTTAAAAGACCATGCACCATCTTCTGTTAATGGCACGGTGACTTTCTCTGCTTGTACAGTAGTAGGCCCACCCATAAGCAGCAAGGCCCCTAATGAAAGAGTAGTAAGTAAGTGTTTCATAATAAGTTAAATTTATAAGAGAATTTAGAATGTCGTTAACAAACTTGTGTAAAGAGAATATCCTCTACGACCTGATGCCGGCCGACAAAAGAGACGCGAGGATATTCTGGTTAAATATTCATAGAGAGATAGATTTTTATAGTTTATTCATCAAACGAGATATCCAGCGGTTCTATATTGTTTTCTGAACCGGCATATCCAGGGGTTTGATTGATGTGTCCTTCTACATTGGTGGAGGTAGCTGTCAAAGCGATAGGCCAGCGTACATGATAGGGTGCTATAGTATATGTACGACCATTTTTAGCTGTTACCCCTTTGTTATAGAAATCCGTAACGGACATAATGTGATCATAGAAGAAATTGTCTGTCGTAAAGTTCTTCACTGAGTAAGTTTTACCATTATCTGCCTGAATACCTGTCTGTGCATAGATATAGGCGATACGTGTAAGCTCGCATTTACGTGGCTCTTCATAAAAGAGCTCACGGGCACGTTCGTCCAGGATCTGACGGATACTTACTTCACTTTGGTCTAAAGCTCTTGCACCGGCTCTTTGGCGGACCTCATTCAGGTCGGCAACTGCCAGATCCTTTTTATTTAACCAGGTATAAGCTTCTGCACGCAATAAATAAGTTTCTGCCAAACGGAATACATACCAGTCGGCCCATCCGCCACGCCACCATGATTCTTTTTGGTCTGCTATATTACTTTTGTAGTGAGGCCATCCTGCCCAGCAACGAATTGTATCGGATACTAATGATTTACCGTTATCGTCATACATGCGCAAAGGCTGATCATACCATTTCTTGCCAACCAAAGCCGGATTGTTATACTTCAAATCGGTCATTTTTATCCAATTACCTTCTTTATGGCGGTAGTCTGTGTCGTCCAGTGTCCAAATCATACTTTGATGATACCAGGTAGAACGCAAGGTACATACACCACGTCCATATTGCAGCAAATAAGGATTCTTCTTTTCGTCATTATCCACAAATCCCTGTTCACCGTCAGGTGTCATAATCATACCTGCTGCTGAATACCACGGAAGTAACTGGCGTTTGATTTCCAAACCGGCAGCAGAACGTGCTTCTTTCATATCATAATCATCCAATACGATATAGAGTACCTCTTTGTTTTCCGGCAGGCGTTTGTTGGCCGATTGATGTAAATCCCATACCACATCTTTAG
The DNA here is from genome assembly GCF_949740115.1 of Bacteroides sp. 41_26. Lineage (NCBI taxonomy): Bacteria > Pseudomonadati > Bacteroidota > Bacteroidia > Bacteroidales > Bacteroidaceae > Bacteroides > Bacteroides sp. 41_26. The sequence goes on along the minus strand of NZ_CATJGZ010000111.1, from coordinate 24,263 downwards.
TAGCATCATTCTTATCTACTCCAAATCTTTCTTTCATCAAAGAATGCACCCCGTCATTTATTACTGCAGAAGCGCTTTTTACTGCATCATCAAATTCACCTAAAGCCAGGTTTATTTTGGTCAGTAAATGATAAGCAGCTGCTTGGCTCACTTGTCCGATATAAACATTGTTAGACATGTATTCCACTGTTCCGTCCAGATCGTTTTTTAGTTGACGCAAGATCGCTTCACGTTTGGTAGTGTAGAAGTCGTATCGAGGCACTGTGATTTCTTCGGTTATAAACGGAATATCGCCGTACTGATGTACCAAGCGGTAATAACGGAAAGCTCTATGGAAATACAACGTACCCAAAATTTCCTTTTTTTGTGCTTCCGATTCAAATTCCACATCTTCGGCACGTGTTATCAACGTATTGGCATCTTTAATTCCTTTATACAGGTAAGTCCAATAGTTATTAATCTGGCTGCCATTTCCTGTTAGAGTAGCGCTTGGGGTAATTTGAGTTATCAGATCCATTGGTGCATTTGAAGCATCGGTACGCGCATTGACTCCCATATCCGAGAAGAAATATTCAGATAAGATACATGGGTCTGCTGAACCTGAAGTAGGATAAAAATCGAAGTAACGAACGTCACGATTCAACATGTCAGCACCGGTTTTTATTCCTTCATATGAATTAAATGAATTTTCCGGTGTAAAGAATGATAAAGGTTTTGGATCCAACCAGTCCGAACAACTGCTGACCAACAGGGTAAATCCAAACATACCCGAAATGATTGTATTCTTATTTATTAGTTTCATAAATGTACAAGTTTTTATAAGGTTAAGTTGATACCAAAGTAAATAGTTCTCGGTATATTGGGGTTACCGGTTATCGTTTGGTTAGGAGTACCTGTAGGTACTTTCGATTGATATTCCGGGTCATATACTGGGAAACCAGTGATGTATCCTACGTTTTTCATTGTCAGATTCAAATTCAGAGCCTCGATTTTAGCACGTTTCAACATCTCTTTTGGGAAGGTATAACCTACCGTAATGTTATCCAGACGAAGGAATGAACTATTTTTATAGATCGAGTAGGAGATTCCACCCGGAGAAGTTGCTCTCAGACGCGGATAGTCATTAATAGGATTGTCAGGTGTCCAATATTGACGTTTAATAGAGTTTGTCACAGTCAAAAGTGCATTGTTGTTGGTAAAATAGTCAAGAGACTTTTTATGTCCCAGATAAGAGTACATACTGAATGATACATTCCAGTTTTTGAAGATAGTGAATTCATTGCGCATGTTCCAACGTACTTTCGGTGTTTCATTTCCCTGGAACACTTTATCATCATTATCATATTTATAGTTTCCGTCAACATCCAGTATTTTGGGGTCTCCGGGGATTTGTTTATATTTAGCTGCTTCTTCAGCTTCGTCTTGTTGCCATACTCCTATAAACTTATATCCCCAGATTTCATCCAATGCATGTCCGATGAAATACTTGTTCTGGATATCATCTGCCTCTTTCTGTCCGATTACGTTGCCATTTTCATCTTTGATATCTTCCATGATACCATACAGATGATTGATTTTATTTTTGTTGTAAGCTAAGTTGAAAGTAGTACGCCACGTTAAATTGGCTGTACGGATATTAGTAGAACTCAAGGATAATTCTATACCCGTATTTTGTATTTCTCCGATATTGGCTTTCACACTACTGTAACCAATCAGACTTGGCAATTGACGATCGTTCAGCAAATCGGTTGTTTTTTTCTTATACACATCCACGCTTCCTGAGAGACGGCCGCCTAAGAAAGAGAAGTCTAATCCACCATTCCAGGATACGGTTGTTTCCCATTTCAGGTCACTGTTTGCCATGCGATAGCAATAGAACGTATTAATGTCGACCACTGAACCGGTAACGGGGTCAATATAGAAATATTTACGAGGATCCAGGTTCATTAGTGCATCATAAGTTCCAACGCTGCGATTACCATTCTTACCCCATGAGAAACGAAGTTTTCCATACTCAAACCAACTCGGTTTATTAAGGAATTTCTCTTCAGAGAATACCCAACCTAAAGCGACAGAGGGGAATACTGCATAAGGATTACTCATACCAAAAGCTGAATAACCGTCGCGACGAATTGTAGCTGTGACCATATAACGTTGGGCATATGCATAATGCAAACGTCCCATTAGAGCTGCGCCTGTACGATAGATATCATCCGCTTTTGTTACAGGGTCTGTGCCATAACCAATACCATGGAATCCCAGATTATCGCTGGGTTGATAATGTGAATTTTCCATTGTATTATTCCAACGTTGGAATTTTTCCCAGTTTACTAATCCCGTAAAGTCAAATGAGTGTTTACCAAATTCCTTATTCCATTTCAACATATTATCCCATTGCCAGTAGAAATCTGTGATATTCTGACGGGATGATTTTCCATTATCTGTAGAACTTGGATAATCGGCAGAGGTATGTTCCAACTTATTTGTCCATTCAAATCGTGGTGAATAAGTAGTTTGCAATGAGAAACCCAAAGGCAGATTAACTTTCAGATATATTGAAGAGTTAAGATTATATATATTATTAATTTTGCTTTTATATGCCTGTTCCAGCAGAGGGTTGATACCATTATTATTATCATTTGGATAATATTTCAAAGTTGTTCCGTCGTCTTCATACAGGCTTCCGTAGGGCGACAATGCATTATAGTAACCGGAGGTAGTTCCAATATATCCTTCATCACGTGCGGTAAATTGTGTATTTATACCGTAAGTAAGGAATGACTGTACTTTATTTTCCAGATTTACACGAGCACGAATTGCACTGTATCCGGATCCACGTGTATTACTTTCGTTTTTCAGATAATTTAAAGAAGAATAGTAAGACATATCTTCTTTCTTACCGGAAATACTAACAGTATAGTCTTGTCGTAAAGCAGCTTTCTGATAAATCTGGTCTCTCCAGTCTACTGTCTTTCCAGCCATGTAATTCTCAATTTCTGTGCCGGTCATCTCCAAGCGGTTCAGCCATACTTCTGTTGGATTTCCTGATGCTCCGTCCATCCATTGGGCTAATTCGGTATTTGTCAGATTGGAAGGGTTATCATAGTAATTTGAAGGTTTACCTGATTGAGAGTAGATACTCTTTATCCCGTCTTGACGGAAATTTACAAAATCCTGTCCTGTATATACTTCTGGTACAGACGTAAGGAAAGAAGCTCCCCATGTTGCGTTAAAATTGATAGTTGGTTTTTTGCCACCACCTTTTTTAGTAGTAATCAATACAACGCCATTGGCCGCTTGTGCACCATATACAGCAGCTGAACTGGCATCCTTTAATACATCGATACGTTCAATATCGTTCGGATTAATATCAGTCATTTCTCCACTGTAGATTACTCCGTCTAAAACCAGCAAAGGATTTGTAGAAGCACCGATAGTTCCTTTTCCACGGATCATCATGGCACTATTACCTTTAGTATCAGTTTCTACTCCTACAGATAAACCGGACACTCCGGTACGAAGCATATCTTGAATTGTCTGGTGTTGTTCCTTTTCTAAATCGGCACCTTTCAATGAATTTACGGCACCTGTCAGGTCTTGCTTCTTCATTGTTCCATAACCTACTACAACTACCTCATCCAATACTTTAGAGTCTTCTTTCAGTTTCACCACCGATGTACGACCGGCTTTTACTACTTGTGTAGTATATCCAATATAAGAGACTTTCAAATCTGCGTTGTATGGAGCCGATAGGGTATAATTACCGTCTAAGTCGGTAATTACCCCATTAGTCGTTCCGTCTACTACCACATTGGCACCAATGATAGGTTCACCTGTTTCGTCCACCACTTTACCTTGAATGGTGACTGCTTGCCCCGGTTTTTTGATCTCTTTCTTAGGAAACAAAGCAATCTGTGTACTTGTTACTTCGAAATTTAAATCAGTCTTGGAAAACATTTTTTTCAAGGCAATAGAAATGGGTTCCTTATCAGCATGTAAACTAACTTTCTGTTGAAGATTAGTCTGTTTTGCATCATAAAAGAAGGTATATCCGCTTGCTTTCTCTATACGAGCCATAGCTTCGGATAGTGGTATGTTTGAGAAACTGATACTAATCTGCTTCTCCTTCGTTTGTGCTCCTAAATTAATACAAACGAACAGTAATAATAAAAATGCAAAGTGCTTTAAATTCATATTTTTTGAAATTATAAGTTAACTATGAAGTGCAATAAGAGCCTTGGCCTAAAAGATTTAAGCCTACTCATTCCCTTAATCATTGATTGAATATTCAAGGGTGGGCAATGGGTTGACACCACCCTTGAAGTTCACTGGAGGGGGATTTTCCTTCCGAGGTTATTTTTCAGGTGAATGGTCTTCGGGAGTATAGTCCATAAATTTCTTATTACCAATATTGAAATCTGAGATTTGGATTGTATTACCGCTATTACTCCATCCATCGTAAGTTAATTTGAAGTAACGGTAACTTACATTTTCCGGTAGATCGACAGTTACACTACTAATTGTAGCTGCAGTGGCTATCAGAGCTTCTTTTATAACTTCCGTATAGTTTTCTCCGTCATTACTTCCATAAACAGATACTTTTGTAACACGGAGGTTAGCGGTTGTATTTTGATAAGTACGGTGACGTAATACAAAGAAGTCGAAGTTTTGCGGAGTCTGCATGTCGATTACAAAGAAAACCGATTCATCTTTACCTATTGTAAGCTTTCCTGGTTTAACCAATGCCAGACAACTCTTTTCGTCGTCATCGATCAAACATTCGGGAGCGCCATTTATTACTCCGTCAGCAAAATAGTCATGAGAGGTAGTCACAGTCCAGTTGGCGCGATCCAGTAAGTTTGAGTGATCAATATCACGTACATAAATCTCACAAGTTGCGCTTACATTGCTTCCATCTACGGCTTTTACAGTGATTGTAACATTTCCTAAAGCTTTGGTATACACTTCGCCATACTCATTTACTTCTGCAATCATGGCGTCGGAAGATGAATAAACTACATCAGGAGTAGTTGCATTGTCTGGGTTTACAGTCACTATACCACCTAGATTGAAAGTAGATTCCACGCCCATATAGTACTTTTGATACTTCTCGGGAATGGTGATGGAGGTAACCGGATAAATACGTTTTTCCACTTTTACAAGGCAAGTAGTCCACATATCTGTATTGTTAACAGACCATACGGTTAGCACGGATTCACCTATTCCGGTAGCAGTAATCACGCCATTTTCATCAACGGTGAATACCTTGTCGTTTCCGGTAGTGTATCGGTATGTATATTCATCAGCATCTATCGCGCCTTCGGGCAATGTAGTGACTTTCGTATTCCAAGTGTCGCCTTCTATCAAAGAAATTACTTCATCCGGTACATCCGTTACCATCATGCGGTTCACTTTTATACCTGTGTTGTCATCTTTGTCATCGCAGGCTGCCATGCCTGACAGGAGTAAGACTCCTGTCAGCACCAATGCCAATTTATTAGTTATATATCTCAATGTTTTCATTATTATAAAAAATTTGATTCAGATTTTATTTTTTATACGATTCAAAGTTCTCATCAGTAATCAGGTATAAATTTTCCGGTGCTTTATTGTAACCCTTTGCCCGGATTTCCGCTTTCAGGTCGTCGATTTGTTTCTGGGTTACTGTGAAGTTCTTGTTACCGTAATCATTGAACGTTTTATCCACGGGACGGAGGAACCCCCATTTTTCAAAGAAATCCAGGAAGTCTACTTTGGCTCTGTTGCATACCTGACGAACAAAGTCTAATTGCAAGATACCTTGTGTATCAACTGAAGTATCCAGATCCGGGGTTGTGCGATAATGTTCATACAAATCGCGATAGAAGTCTTCTTGTCCCAATACATCCATGATGTAAAGCTTCAATTGCCAGAAAGGTACCAGTTTTACGTAATATTCATCAGATGCATTGTCCAGGCAGTGGGGCTGTTCAGCTTCAATAATACGTTGAATGGCTTCTTCGTAAACGGTCATACCCGGCTTATCTTGATCCATTAATCTGGAGCCTTTTCCGAATGCACCTCTGACGTAATTGGCATAGATATTATTGGTGACTTCAGTAGTACCTGTCCATTTCAATCCCGGACGAGTCTGGTTACTATGGCCAATCTCATGACCTAATACCCAAACACGGCTTTTCAATTCTGTAGTGGTACAGAATACTCCTTTGTAGCTTGGCAGGTAGGCTGTATGGTTGGCTGCTGAATATGGATTCTTGCTGTTGTATTCCACATGCAGGTACATGCGGTTACCAAATAGTTTATTGTATTTGAACAGTCCCATGAAATCCCATTCCAGACGAACGACTTCATCCATCAGCTCCATTACTTCCAGGATCGGTGTATTGGCTTCTTTGTAATCGTTCACTGTCCAGGTAATGTGTACATATTTGCCCAAGACATCGATATCCTGATATTTGGCATTGCGCAATACTTCTTCAAATTCGGCTTGTGTTCCGGTCTGTGCATTAAAATAACCGTTTACTTTAGCGAATGGAAAGTGAATCTTCACTGTTTTGGCAGCAGCAGCCTGTTTGTCTGCTTCTGTTTCCAATACCAATGGGATTTTTTCGTCTGTCAGATTCTGGATATAAATCAAACCGCCGGATAATACTTTTACTGTATTTTGTCCTTCTTTTAATGCATAAGATTTGCTACTATTATAACCTAATGTCAAATCTTGTACCACCATAGAGATATTCTGACCTTTTGTATCACCAACAAGTACTGTTAGTTCTTCACCTTGTTCTACATAGATACCAGTAGGATTATCACGCAAACTATAAGTAGATGTTTTATTTACAGCTGCCATTACAGATGGATTCTGATACGGGCGATATTCGGCGACTCTGTATTCCGGGTTGTATGAACCATTCAACAAAGCAGTTGCCAGTTTTTTATATGTTTCGCCCGGCATTTTTCTGATATCAGTCTCGGTAATACCTTCACGCAATTCCGAACAAGTATTATCAGTAAATACCTTGGTATAATCATATTTGTTTGCACTTACGCGGAAGAATTCCATTTCAGCACAACTGATGCGGTTATTATGAGCGGCATTGATGACAAATCGTACTTGTTTCACATTCTTTACTGGCTCATCCAGATTTAGTATGGTAGCAGTCGTGTAATTTGTCTCCATTGTGCATTCTTTTACTTTCACAAATTCAGGATTTTCTTCTGTAGATACCCAAATTTCAAAGTCGTTGAATGCTCCGTATTTAGTACCGTTATCGGTACGGGGATGATAAATAATGTAATTCAATACCGTACAATCTTCCAATGTATAGGTGATGAGGAATGGCCAATTGGTATATGCACCGAATTTAGAATTGAAGTAACTGCTATAGTCACCGTCGAATGTATTTATAATGCCACGTGGCTCTTCAACGACTTCTTCGGTGGTAGCCTCTGCTGCACTTACCTTGATTTTAATGTCTTCTGAACCGGTAGAAGCTGCCTGACTAACAGGGATTTCTCTTCTTAGATCTCCGTAAGTAAGGGCGATAACTGTAGCGCGTGGTTCTTCATAGTAGTTAGGTTCAATGGTAACTTTCAGTAGATTATCTTTTATTTCCGGATAGCACCAATCTTTACCTTCACCTACAACAGAATATTGTATGTCAGTTAAAACTACATCGTCCGTAACTACAAGATAAACATCCTGATTTCCTCCACTGGCCGGGATATTTAATTCGAGAGGTAAGACTCTTATCCAACCTTCACGTCCCGGATCTGTGTCATCATCCTTACAAGATGTGAATAAGAGTACAAACAATACCAAAGCTATGTTCCATATACCTAATGAACAAAGCCTACATTTTTTCTTATAAATGTCAGTCATCGTTTTTTAAAAGATTAAAAAGGTTAATTAATGGCTTGTCGTTTAAGGCTTTACTCGAGTTAGGCCTTTTCGGCAATCGGTTAATTTATTAATGAATTATTTTTTCTTGTCGATAGTTACTACATTTTCTTCGTCAAACGAATACTCTATCGGATGTATACGTGACATTATTCGCAAGATCTCTTCCAAAGGTTCATGACGTAACGTAAATGTGTATCTGAACTGATCTTTTATTTTAGGCGAAAGGTTGATTTTCACATTATACCATTTTGAAAGAAATAGGGAAATCTCTTCTAAATTTTTATTCCGGAATATGATCTGATCATTAGCCCAGGAAACCGCTAGATTTACATTCCCTTTTTCAATTTGTATTCCTTGATTGCGCTTATTATAAGTTGCTATTTCACCGGGACGTAACATTCGTTGCTCTTTTGCCGTTTCTAAAGAAACAGACCCTTTTTGTAAACTGACATAGATGTTATCTGACTCGGGAAAAGCCTCCACATTAAATTTAGTTCCATGCACCACAACTCTAACACCGTCCATTTGTACGATAAAGGGATTGTTTTTATCGTGAGTTACATCAAAATAGGCTTCCCCGGTTACATTTACCACTCTTTCTTTTACCTTAAAGTTGGTATTATAGCTTAATGATGTTTTGGAATGGGCCCAGGCAGTTGTTCCGTCAGGCAACACGATTTTTGATTTCCCTCCCCAATTGGTATAAGTTTGTTGAGCTACTTCCGGGCGTCCTACTTTTATGCCGAAATAAAAAGAGGCAGATGCAAATAAAACGGCCAGAATACAAGCTGCGGCTACATACTTACGCATGAAAATTATAGCTTTATGCTTGTTATCAGTAGTTTTATTACCTTCATTTTTGGGTTTGTTCAAGGACTCTGTTTGTTCTTTTTCATTCATACGGCGCATTAATTCATTCCAGCATGAATCTGTATCGACCGTATAACCAACAGCTTTGGCGCGTACCTGCTTCCAGACTTCCTGAAGTTCTTCAAAAAGTCCTTTATGTTCTGCAACAGACAACCATTTTTCAAAGAGTTGTTCGTCACTGGCAGTTAATTCGCCTTTTAATTTAGAGATAATTAAATCCCATGGGATGTTCCTTTTCATATACCGTTTTTAGCTGTTTACAATATAATGACACAAGAATCCGAACATACCCTTACTCACAAATACTTTTTTTTTAAAATTATTTTTTTGTATGTTTGTAAACCAAATCCAACTCTCCTTTATTATGAACGATATATTTCTGTTACGATTACTGAAATCTGGTGACAGACAGGCGTTTAAACTGCTGTTTGACACTTATTTTGAAGCATTGTGCCGTTTCATGTATATCTATCTGGATAATAAACAGGATGCAGAAGAGATAGCAATTGATATTTTTATGTATCTCTGGGAAAATAGGGAGAAGATTGAAATTAAGCTGACTTTTAAAGGATATTTGTTTCAGGCTGCCCGAAATCGTTGTTTGAACGCCCTGCGAGATCGTAAGAGTACGCTGGCGATAGATGATATAAGTGGAAGCGAGATTCCCCAGGCGGATATGAACAATCCATTGGAGATGGAGGAATTAAGTAAATTGATAGAAGAGGCTGTTTTATCTTTACCTGGCAGATGTCATGAGATCTTTGTGAAGAGCCGTGAAGAGAAGTTGACTAATCAGGAAATAGCCGATGAAATGAATATATCCGTGAAGACAGTAGAAGCTCAGATAACCAAGGCTCTTAAGCGTATCCGCGAGTTTTTGGGAGAACAATATTATTACCTGTTTTAGTGCCGCTGGCATTCGGACCAAAGTACTATTGATATTTAGACCTCAAAAAACGGTTGCACTTTATTCAAATGCAACCGTTTTTTAAAAGGGGATAGTTTCTATTTTAAAAATCAACCTTTATAACATTCATATTCTTGTCTACTAATATTCCATCCTCAGCTTTCAGATTGAACTTTACAGGTCGTTTGGCTTTGAACTTTAAAATGATTAACTCTTCATTTCCTTCCAGGTAAGGCTTCTCTCCCAAGTTGACAAAAGTGGGATAAAGTGCTTTTGTCCCGTTGGTGTGTAACCGGTCGTAAGTAAGGTTTTTCATTTCTTTCATATTGGGAGTTTCTACTGCAACAAATTCCCAATCTTTTGTATCGTAAGGCAATGCAAAACTAAGAGCATTTACAGATTGTAAATTGATTCCTTTCACGATGACCTCCATAATTTCACCTGCATGATAGGCTTGTTTGGTAGTCCGGATACTCAGATTGCCTGCAACCGGAGGAGTAGCCTGTCTGCTTACTCCGTCTTCCAACTCAATGGCTACTGCGGAGATATCGTATGCATCGATTAATCCGTTGTTGTTCAGGTCTCCTTTACTGACATAGTCGAAGTCGGCATCTCCTTTACGCAGGCCGGTATAGTTCATATAGGATGTCAGATCATTTTCATCCAGTTTTCCATCCAGGTTTATATCACCTGGGATGTAGCTTTCGGAACCGGGAACTTTGAATACATACAATTCGCGTCCGGAACCGAAATTACCCACGGCTTCGCTGACTGCAATTTTTATATATCGGGCTACAGGCTGGTCTTTGAAGATAAATGCTTTTACATCATTACCTTGCCATTCAAATGCTCCGGCCTCCTGCCAGTCGACTTTATCCCTGCTGTAATATACAATACCTTTCTGTAGGGTTCCGTTACCTCCATTCTGGCGAGGCAGGTATTCGAATTTATCTAATACGTTGATGCTTCTTAAATCCATGATGAGTTCGAATGGAACGGCACTACTTTGCCATTTGGTATGCCAAAGGTCAGATTCATCAAAATTGAACATTCTGTCAATTCCTTGTCTTCTTTGGTTCTCACAAGTCGTTTCGGCCTGGATACCTGTAATGGCAAATTCCAGTGGGTTGGATTTTGTGGTAGCTGTAACTGTACTCCAGTCTGATTTTCCGTCCTTGTTTACAGCACGTAGCTTGAATTCGTACGTTGTTTCGGGAGTCAGATCCTCAAACAACAGTTCCGTATCCCGGATGGTAGTGTAGTTCATGCCGTTATATGCTATCTCGTAATAATCGGCATTTTCTACTCTATCCCATGAAGGAGTAAGTGAATAAGGTCCTGTATGCGGTTCTGTTATTTGTATTTTGGGGGCTGTGAGTGTACCTGTGGATTGCAGATAGCGATTCGCTGGCTGGTATACAAATCCCTTAACTTCTACTTCTATGGGATTTAGTGTAATATCGGTAGAAGCCAGTTTGATGTGCAAAACCGGATTTTTGATGATGGTTTTATTGGCAAAACTTGTTCCGGGAGTTGCAAACGAGTTCATATTTGGTTCAGTTTCGTAGTAATATACATTCTCTCCTTTATCGAAACTATTTGAGGAGGTAACCTCGACTAACTTCACCTTTTTGTTTCCTTGTCTGGCTGTTATTTTTTGAGGTTTCGCGGTTACGTTTATTCTCAATACGGTTACTTTCTCTTTCTCCATTTCCGGAAAACTACCAGTAGTGGGGGCAATGGTAACTTTAACTTTGTCCTTGTCTACATTTGAAGTTATCAGTGTTGCAGTTGCTGCTCCGTTGCGATAAGCTTCGGTAGTACCGTCATCGTCGTATTCGGTGAACGAACTGTTTCCGTAAGGATACAAATCGTATATTCGTAAGTGCTTATCTGTTTGGTTCACATTGTTGTGGGGGGGTGTCATTGGCAGAATTGCTCCTTGTTTGATGAAAACCGGAAGCTTCCAAAGCGGAGTGTCGAAATTGTTAATAATGCAATCTCCTGCATATTGTTCTCCTGTAAAATAATCGATCCAGTTTCCTTCCGGAAGATAAATACCATTTCGTACATCGTTACCTTCTTCATCTGCTTTTGTATTTTGATAAACGGGGGCTACCAGTACGGATGGGCCATACATAAATTGATAACGGGTAGCTGTTCCCAAAGTATATTTGTTGGGATATTCAAGAAACATAGCCCGAATCATTGGTTTGCCATCTACCGCTTCTTTGGCGATACTATAGGCATAAGGCATAAATTCGGATTTCATTTTCAGATACCAGCGGTTGATAGAAGCTGCCGGTTCGCCCAAGATATGTGGATATTTGGGATTAGCTCCCCATCCATCCATGTTCAATTGCATTGGAGTGAAAGTTTTCCATTGGAAATCGCGTATATTGACCGGTACATTTTTCCCTCCGAATATACCATCCATATCCGAACAAATGTTAGGTTGTCCCGAAAGACCGGAACCTATATAAGTCGGGATGTGAAAACGGATATACTCCCATTCACCGCCGGTCTGGTCACCTGACCATATACCGGCATAGCGCTGGGTACCTGCCCAGCCGTCCAGTGAAATAATGAAGGGGCGGGCATTGTTGCCATAATAAGGCATGATGGTACCTACATCTGCTACACCATTTAGTCCGAATGAGTAACCTGCACCTACCCATGCGACATCGGTTTTCAGTACACGTACACCGGCATCGCGCACCTCTTTTACAATATCACGTTGCAGGAGGGCCTCGATACCTGCTTTGGGGTGTAAATCAGATTGTGTCCACAAGCCAATTTCCACTCCATGTTTGCGTGCATAATCACCGAACTCTTTTAAATTCCGGATGTTTCCATCCAATGTTCCGGTTTGTCCGTATCCTGCACCATAGCCATCATTGGGGAGAACCCATCCCAGTGGCATATCATATGCATTATAACGGTCGATGACAGCACGGGCCGAGAATTGATAATTGTTTTTCTCACCATTCAATGATTCTTTAATACCTCCATTGTCTTTTTGGCTTTCTTTATATTTTTTGCCATCCTCAAAAAGAATCCCCTTTTCGTCTTCTTTCCAATAGTCGCGATTGTAGGCATTCAGATGACCTTCATAAAATCCGAATTTGGGTAACAGAACCGGGTTGCCGGTCAACTGGTAAAAATCGTTCAATAAAGCTACCGGAGTACTATTTATCATGAAAAATAAATCCAGATAGTCCGTATCATGAGATAGTTGTACGATGCCCTTTTGTGTGGCACCAAAATCGTATTTACCTTTTTTGAATGTATGCCACATTACTCCGTATCCGTTTGTCGACCAGTAGTAGGGGGTTGGTGAAGCCACTCCACCATCTGTCCAGTTATTCGTATTTTCGATGGCAATAACCTTTCCTTTATGTGAAAATCGTCCGTTTTGTACCCCGCCGCCATAAAAATATTCTTCAGGATTCTCTTTCAATGAAAGTTTGGTATGCTTTCCGGAAAACTCTATCGGTGTTGTGGTTTCTGTTATTACTTTGTTCTCTATAAGGTTTATTATTTTGAATAATCCCGTCTGCTTGTCTATGGATATCCGGACGCGATTGGTAGCAATGTCAATGATCCCGTTTTTATCGTTCAATGTTATTTGTCCTGCTTGCTTTCGGGGAGTGTTAACTAAGATCTGTGCTTCCGGGCTTGCTTGAGGATCGCGGATGATACCTCCGGAATTATCCTGAAACATACGGAAAATGTTGGTTCCATAAAAATCAAAACTCAGCAGTGTTGTGTCAGAATACAAGACCTCTACGGTAGTAGGATTGATCATTCGTGCACCCATGATGGCTGGCTGAGGGTGGGATACTACTTGGGGAAAGTTTGTTTTTTCACATAGAGCATGCATTGTGATTGGTGCATGACTTAATGAAATCGTTAGAGCCAGAAGGACTACTCTACTCTGTCTCATACCTCGAAACGTTTTTTTCATGATCGTTTTGTGTATTAAATTAAGTTTCTGTATTTTATTGTTTTCTACTAAAATACAGAATAAGAAAATATAGAAAATTAGATGTTGCAAAAGTAATGCTCTATTTTATTTTTGAAAACTATTCTGCGTGTGTTTTTCTTTTGTATACAATTCTTGTGTTATTTTTGCAGTATGGTCAACTTGTCGTTCATGGTTTATTTTAAAGCTAAACTTCTTATCACTTTATGATGAATTGTTTTTTAATTCATTGATAATCAGTGCTTATGAAAGTGTACGTTTTGGTTATACAAGAATGTACACCTTTGCATAGCAAGAATGTACACTCTTGTTATGTAAAAGTGTACATTCTTATCATGCAGGAAGCCGCATTGAATATCAAACTTATAATATTGGTTGATTTTCTATTACAATATTCTGTGAAAACCTAGTGGCTCTTTGTAAGTCTATGTAAATTCTTATGATTATTCAATCCGTTGCTCGTAGAGGAAAGGGGCGTTTCTCTACGACAAACGAGTCGAAACTCGTAGAGGAACGCTTCATTTGTCTACGAGAAAAAAAATATTTATATAACATATTGATGTACAGTGTTTTGTGAGTGAGTCTGATTGTAGCGTTTTTTTCTTGGTTTTAAGAATTACATTTAGATTTCTCAGTTTATTCGCTGTTTCTTAATATTTACAAATTTCAATGTGCTATTTATATGAATACTCATTCCGAGAACTAATGTTTGCTATAGTCATCCTGGTAGTAACGTTTATCTGTCTCTATGTAGCAGGTAGCATCAATACCAGCCTGAAGCAAATGTTCTGTAATTTCTTTCAGTTTTCTACGCGGAACCCTTCCTATATAATATAGATAATAGTTATAGCCTTGGTCCAATACCTCCATATTGTATGTGAAAGTTCGTTCACGGGCATAATCAAAATTTACTTTCCGCAGGCTATTATAAGGAAAAGTCACGGTTCGTCCGATGCTATGTACTGTGAGGTTATCATTATTGAGCGTCAGATATCCAAAGCGGGTGAGTAGTGCATACAGCAGAAAAGCACTGAGAGTAAGGGAGAGTATTCCCGGAATAATTCCCCATAATATGCCCGATACAATCATCTTACATCCTAATATAGCAAATACAATAAATAAAGAGGTAAAATAAAGGAGATACAAAGACGAACGGCAGTATTTCTTTTCAGGAATGGTTATTCCTGCTTCTCTTTTTCCCGGTTTATAGTTATCGAAGGGTATCCCCTGGGATAACAAATAGTGGATAATGGCTGTTGGATGGCGATATAAAGGAAGATAGATTACTTTCGTTGTACCTTTATTCAAGTGTAAAGTGAGTACTCCGGCACCATATTTGTCTTTTGATATCAGGTTACTTTTACGTGGCATCTGATAATATCGTTTCATAAAACTAAAACTCCCGATATCATGAAGTCCTACACCGTTGCGTTGCAACAGTCTTTCGGCCTGTTTTTGTTCCTTTGATGTCATTTTCATTTTTTTAATTCCGGATAACTGATACGTGTGTGGTAAATCGTTTTCAATTTTTCTTTGAATACAGCTTTTACAGTTGCAATATCCTTGAAAGTGATGGGGCATTCTTTGAAATATCCCTCCTCAATCTGAGAATCGATTATCTTTTCTACCAGGTTACTGATACTTTCTTCTGTGTATTCGGGCAAACTACGTGAGGCTGCTTCTACAGCATCCGCCATCATCAGTATGGCAGTTTCTTTGGAGAAAGGATTAGGGCCCGGATAGGTGAACTTTTCGTCATCAGGTTCTTCACCGGGATGTTCGTTTTTCCAGGATATGTAGAAGAATCTTGTTTTACCTCGTCCGTGATGAGTGCTGATAAAATCTTTTATAACTTTTGGAAGGTTGTATTTCTCTGCCAGTTTAAGGCCATCCGTTACATGATTGATGACGACTTGTGCACTCTGTTCGTAATTCAGATTTTTGTGTGGGTTGATTCCTCCGGATTGATTTTCGGTGAAGAATGCCGGATTTTCCATTTTGCCGATGTCGTGATATAAGGCACCGGTACGTACCAACTGGCTTTTAGCTCCAATGCGGATGGCTGCCTCTGCGGCAAGATTGGCTACTTGCATAGAGTGCTGGAATGTACCGGGCACTGTTTCGGACATTTGGCGGAGCAGGTCATTGTTGATATTTGATAGTTCCACCAGAGTTACATTAGAGGTGAATCCGAATGTTTTTTCCAGGAGGAACAATAATGGATAGGCAAATAATAATAAAATGCCATTAATAATAAAATAGGTATACATTCTTACGTTTAACTTTGCGAGGTCATTTTCTGTTATCAGTTCAAATGCAAAGTAAACGGCTGCATAAGTGAGTATTACCAGGAGAGCAGTTCGGAACAGTTGAGACCTCTGTGAAAGTTCCCGCAAACTGAAGATAGCCACCAGGCCTGCTGCCAGCTGTGTTAATATAAATTCATGAGGAAACCGCAATGCTATCGAACAAATCAGTATCGTAATGACATGCGTCAGAAAAGCGGTTCGGGAATCGAGAAATACCCGTATGATAATGGGGAGCATGGCATATGGCAGGATATACACATTAAATATACTATGCGTCACCATTAGTGCAGTGATTACGCTGTAGAATACAATTAATATGAATAGTAGTGATAAACTGCCTTTTCGTTGATAGTAGTCTTTCCGGAAGAGCTCCAGATAAAGCATAAAGCAAAGAGTGAGAATACTGACAAAGAGTATTTGACCTACCAGTATAAGTTGCTTCTGCCCCAGCGATTCACTCCGTTTAATCGACTCTTTCCGGAGAGACTCTAATATGCTGTATGTTTTCGGACTGACAATTTCACCACGGTCAATGATTTTCTGTCCGCTCACTACCACTCCACTGGTCCATGAGTAGTTGTCCAGAATGTCTTCTTTTACCGTTTGTGTACGTTTCTGGTCATAAGTCAGGTTGGGAGATATATATTCGTTGAGAGCGCATTGGCGTAGGATGTCCCGGCTGTAATGGGCTGTATCGGCAGAAAGCAGATGTTCATATGCTTCCTTTAAGGTATAGAGATTGGCAGTAAGTTGTGATTCAGCCATTTTATCATCTATTTTCATTATGGCTGTTGTGCTGTCTTTATCCAGTTTCTGAGCATCTTCTGTCGAAACAATGCCGGCAGTATAAATATCTTTCAACGTTCGTTCAATATAGCGGATATAATCATAGGAAGGTAGAATTCCTTTAAGATGATTCTGATAATTCTCTTTTAATTTGATGAGTGCATCTTTTTCTACATCCTTATTTAATTGATAATAAGGTTGAAAGGAGGCAAGCAGACTGTCTTGTTCTCGTTTTACTACTGCATCATCTTTGTAAATGGGAAAGCCGAATGTAGCTATCAACTGCCCATATCTCCAAGGTTTGTTAGTGTCAAACTGATAGTTGAATTTGTTATCACGGGGTAGGAAGTATACAATAACTGTTACCGTAGCTACAAATATCAGTGCTTTGTATAATAAATCTCTGTAGGAGAAGCTGTTTTTTTTCTTGAGATGATTCATATCCTTTGAATTTTTTGCGAAAAGTACAAAAAAAAACAATCGTGTGGAAAAAAAAGTTTAATTTTGCCACGATTTACCTATACTAACGCAAATTATGGCAGAAAGAAAAGTAAGAGTTCGCTTTGCTCCGAGTCCTACGGGAGCATTGCACATCGGTGGTGTGCGTACAGCTTTGTATAATTATCTCTTTGCTCGTCAGCATGGAGGGGATATGATTTTCCGCATTGAAGATACTGATTCAAACCGTTTTGTACCCGGTGCAGAAGAATATATCCTTGAATCTTTCAAATGGCTTGGAATTCATTTTGATGAAGGAGTGAGTTTTGGAGGAGAGCATGGTCCATACCGCCAATCTGAACGCCGCGAAATATACAAGAAGTATGTAAAAGTACTGCTAGACAATGGCAAGGCCTATATTGCTTTTGATACTCCCGAAGAATTGGATGCTAAGCGTGCTGAAATAGCAAATTTTCAATATGACGCCTCTACACGGGGGATGATGCGTAACTCATTGACTCTTTCAAAAGATGAAGTGGATGCGTTGATTGCTGAAGGCAAACAATACGTGGTCCGTTTTAAAATAGAACCCAATGAGGATGTGCATGTTAATGATCTCATCCGGGGTGAAGTGATTATTAATTCATCTATTCTGGATGATAAAGTACTTTATAAATCGGCCGATGAACTCCCCACTTATCATCTGGCAAACATCGTGGACGACCATTTGATGGAAGTTTCTCATGTGATCCGTGGTGAAGAATGGTTGCCTTCTGCGCCTTTGCACGTATTACTTTACCGTGCTTTCGGCTGGGAAGATACAATGCCTGCATTTGCTCACCTGCCTTTGTTGCTTAAACCTGAAGGTAATGGTAAATTGAGTAAACGTGACGGTGATCGTCTTGGCTTTCCGGTATTCCCGCTCGAATGGCACGACCCAAAGACAGGCGAGGTGTCATCTGGTTATCGTGAAGCCGGTTATTTGCCCGAAGCAGTGATTAATTTCCTTGCTTTGCTGGGATGGAATCCTGGTAATGATCAGGAAGTGATGTCAATGGATGAACTAATCCGGCTTTTTGATTTGCATCGTTGCAGTAAGTCGGGTGCTAAATTTGACTATAAAAAAGGCATCTGGTTCAATCATCAGTATATTCAACAGAAATCCAATGAGGAAATAGCTGAGCTCTTTATTCCTATCTTGAAAGAGCATGGTGTGGAAGCTCCCTTTGAAAAGGTGGTGACTGTGGTAGGTATGATGAAAGACCGTGTAAGTTTTGTGCGTGAGTTATGGGATGTTTGCAGCTTTTTCTTTGTTGCACCTGCAGAATATGACGAAAAGACGGTGAAAAAGCGCTGGAAGGAAGATTCTGCTAAGTGTATGACCGAGTTGGCAGAAGTGTTGGCTGGTATTGATGATTTCAGCATCGAAGGACAAGAGAAAATTGTGATGGACTGGATTGCGGAAAAGGAGTATCATACCGGTAATATTATGAATGCATTCCGTCTGACATTGGTTGGAGAAGGCAAAGGTCCGCATATGTTCGATATTTCCTGGGTATTGGGTAAGGAAGAAACTGTGGCTCGTATGAAACGCGCTGTAGAGGTTCTGAAGTAATACAATACATACGCGATATGCTCTACGATCTGGCAATAGTCATTTACGACATTGTAGTCCATCTGGCCGCCCCATTTAGTCGGAAACCCCGAAAAATGATGAAAGGCCATTGGGTGGTGTATGAACTTCTCCGTCAGCAGGTGGAGAAGGATGCCCGTTATATCTGGTTTCATGCTGCATCTTTGGGTGAGTTTGAACAGGGACGGCCTCTTATTGAAAAAATCAGGGAAAAATATCCGGATTATAAGATACTTCTTACCTTCTTTTCTCCTTCAGGATATGAAGTTCGTAAGAACTACCGGGGAGCGGATATCGTTTGCTACTTACCATTCGATAAACCTCGTAATGTGAAGAAGTTTTTGGATATCGTGAATCCCTGTATGGCATTTTTTATAAAATATGAATTCTGGAAGAACTATCTGGATGAAATGCATAAACGCCGTATTCCGGTATATAGTGTTTCTTCTATTTTTCGCCGGGATCAGATCTTTTTCAAATGGTATGGTGGAACGTATCGTAATGTGCTGAAAGACTTCGATCATCTGTTTGTGCAGAATGAAACTTCGAAACGTTATTTGTCAAAGATAGGTATTACACGTGTGACAGTAGTAGGTGATACTCGTTTTGACCGTGTGTTGCAAATACGTGAAGAGGCTAAAGATCTGCCATTGGTCAAGATGTTTAAGGGGCAGTCTTTGACTTTTGTCGCCGGAAGTTCTTGGGGGCCTGACGAGGATCTGTTTTTGGAATATTTCAATAGCCATCCGGAAATGAAGCTTATTATTGCTCCACACGTTATTGATGAAAATCATTTGGTAGAAATTATCAGTAAGTTGAAACGTCCGTATGTACGTTATACTCGTGCCGACGAAAAGAATGTGTTGAAAGCGGACTGCCTGTTAATCGACTGCTATGGATTGTTGTCGTCTATTTATCGTTATGGAGAGATTGCCTATATTGGAGGTGGTTTTGGAGTAGGTATCCATAATACACTGGAAGCAGCTGTTTATGGTATTCCTGTAGTGTTTGGCCCTAAATATCAGAAATTTATGGAGGCTGTGCAATTATTGGAAGCAAAGGGTGCTTACTCTATCAAGAATTATGAAGAGTTGCAAAGTCTGTTGGACAAGATGCTTTCCGACGAGGTTTTCCTACGCGAAACCGGAGCCAATGCCGGATATTACGTTACAAGTAATGCCGGGGCAACCGATCGGATACTACATATGATTAACTTTTAGGTAAGAGTCTGCTTAGATTTTGCTCAAAACAAACTGGATAAAAACTTTTATGAGGAAAATTTAAACAGGTTCTAAGTTAGTATATATAAAAAATGAGAGATAACTTTTTCCGGGTTATCTCTCACTTTTTTTATTCTTTTTCCTTATACCAGGAAGAGTACATCAGATAGTTGTGAGCTATTTTTTGATTCAGCTCTTTTGCTTGCTCCGGATCTACCTTTTTTATAAACTTAGCAGGTACACCTCCCCATATACTCCCAGGTTCAATAATGGTATTGCTTAGTACTAATGAACCTGCTGCTACAATGGCACCTTCACCAATTACAGCGTGATCGAGTAGGGTAGAGCCCATTCCTATCAAGGCATAGTCCTTTACAGTAGCTCCGTGAATAGTTACATTATGGCCTACTGAAACGTGATCGCCTATTTCGATGGTCGATTTTTCATATAAGGTATGTAATACACTTCCATCCTGTATGTTCACTCCATTACCTATACGGATAGAATTTACATCACCGCGCAACACGGTGCTGAACCATATACTACAGTCACATCCCATTTTTACGTCGCCGATGATCACAGCATTATCAGCGAGAAAGCAGTTCTCGCCTATTTCAGGGGTAAATCCTCTAACTGATTTTATTAAAGCCATATTTCTCTATAATTATTAAATTGCTGCTGTTGCTTCCTGCAACCATTTCTTTTCTTCTTCGTTTAAATCGGGTGATAGTTTTTCGTACACCTTTTGATGATATGCATTCAACCATGACACCTCCTCGGCGGTTAGCATCTCTTTGATGATTCCCTTCTTGCAAATAGGGCAGAGGGTGATTGTTTCAAATTCCAGATAATCGCCAAACATTCCTTCGCCTGCCTTGCGTACCAGTGTCAGATTTTCTGTGCGGATACCATGACTTCCGGCTTTGTATACTCCTGGTTCGTTGGATGTCACCATGCCAGGCTGGAGAATGACAGGGTTTTCATTCATGCGAATACTTTGCGGACCTTCGTGTACGCTGAGGAAGTGGCCTACACCATGGCCGGTACCGTGCAGAAAGTTCATTTTATGTTGCCATATCGGCATTCGTGCCAAAACATCCAGTTGGGCTCCGCGCGTTCCTGTAGGAAACTTAGCCATAGCAAGTGCTATATGACCTTTGAGTATCAATGTATAGTCAGTCTTTTCTTCCTCAGTTAACTCACCTAAAGCAATGGTACGGGTAATATCCGTTGTGCCGTCCAGATACTGCGCGCCCGAATCCAAAAGTAAAAAGCCTTTCGGAAGTAAGGTCGCATCTGTCTCCGGTGTTGCCGAATAATGTACGATTGCTCCGTGTTCTTTGTATCCGGCGATAGTATCAAAACTTTCACCCATATAAAGTGCTTGAGCAGCACGGCATTCATGTAACTTTTTGTCTATGCTGAGTTCTGTTTCCAGTCCTGAAGGCACTACTTCTTCCAGCCATTTAAGAAAACGTACCAATGCTACTCCATCTCGTTGCATTGCAGCATGAACCCCGGCAATTTCCTGTTCGTTGCGGACTGCTTTCAGTAATGTTACGGGTGACTCGGCATAAACGATATTACAAGCCGGATTTACTGCCGAATAGATGGCATAGTTTGTTTTGGACGGATTAAGTAGCAGGTTTTTTATATTAAGTTTTCTCAGATAATTCTCGACTTCATTGTAAGGTTGTATACTTACCTGTTGTTCTTTCAGGTAATTTTCTACCTCTTTGGTTATTTTCTCCGGTGAGATGAAATAAGTAATATTGTTTTGTGTAATCAATAAATAACTTATGATTACCGGGTTACAATGTACATCGCTTCCTCTGAGGTTTAGTGTCCAGGCTATTTCGTCTAGACTTGAAAGAAATAGTCCATCTGTTCCTTGTTTTTTTAAATTAGTCCGGATTGCTTCAATTTTTTCCTGACAACTTTTTCCTGCATATTTGAGTCTGTATATGAAAGCTGGTGTACTGGGCATGTCCGGGCGTTCTTTCCATATTTCTCCTGGTAAATCACCACAAGTTTCTAAATGGATATTCTCTACCTCAAATTTTCTTCTCATTTGTTCTACCTGTTCCACTGAGAACATTTTGCCATCGATACCTATAGTTTCTCCGGGTTTAATATTCTGGCATAAAAAGTCTGTAATTGTGGGTGTTTCCGGCAACATCTCTTTGTATAAAGTGATGTCTGTACCCTCCAATTGCTGTGTAGCCTGCAAAAAATATCGGGAGTCTGTCCACAGTCCGGCTTTATCTTCCAGTATAACTACTGTTCCGGCTGAGCCGGTGAAACCGGAAATCCATTCCCGTATTTTCCAGTGTGGAGCTACATATTCACTGAGATGCGGATCGGTACTTGGAATAATGAAGGCACTGATTGATTTACTTTTGAGTATCAACCGCAGTGCTTGTATGCGTTCGTTAATCGTTTGCTTCATATAAATATAGGTATTATAAGTTTCCTCCAAAGGTAGTATTTTTCTTCGGAAATAGCTTGTAAGGAGATGCATATGCACTGATTTTGAGAAATAATTGCCGAAAGTTTTGTGAATAAAGAAAGTATGTGTAATTTTGCGGCGCAATTTAACTGCGGAAATTTTAAACCATAACATATTTAATAGTAATAAAATGATTGTAGTACCTGTAAAAGAAGGCGAAAACATTGAAAAAGCGCTGAAGAAGTTTAAGAGAAAATTTGAAAAAACCGGTATCGTTAAAGAATTAAGAAGCAGACAGCAGTTTGATAAACCATCTGTAACTAAAAGACTTAAGAAAGAGCGTGCCGTTTACGTTCAGCAACTTCAGCAAGTAGAAGATTAATAATTCGTAATTTCCTTTGAATTATTGATTTCTTTTCATACATTCGTTGCAAAATTATAGATGTAGCGATGGTATGTTGACAGACTCTTTTCTTGATTATCTCCGGTATGAGCGGAATTATTCTGAAAAAACCGTTTTAGCTTACGGTGAAGATATTTCTCAACTAAAGGAGTTCGCTCAGGATGAGATTGGAGAGTTTAATCCAGTAGAAGTAAAACCTGAACTTATTCGTGAATGGATTGTTTCGTTGATGGATAAGGGGTATACTTCGACTTCTGTAAATCGTAAACTAAGTTCGCTCCGGTCGTTCTATAAGTTTCTTTTAAAGCGAGGTGAGGTAACGGTGGATCCATTACGAAAAATAACAGGTCCAAAAAATAAAAAGCCTCTTCCTTCTTTTTTGAAAGAGAATGAAATGAACAAGTTGTTGGATGAAACGGATTTTGGCGAAGGATTTAAAGGATGTCGGGATCATTTGATTATTGAAATGTTTTATGCTACTGGTATGAGGCTTTCAGAATTGATTGGTCTTGATGATGTGGATGTGGATTTTTCAGCTTCTCTTTTGAAAGTGACGGGAAAGAGAAATAAACAACGCTTGATTCCTTTTGGTGAAGAACTGAAGGAAGAAATGCGTAAATATGTTGATATGCGAAACGGGCAGATTCAAAAAATGTCAGATGCTTTTTTTGTAAAAGAGAATGGCGAACGACTTTATAAAAATCTGGTCTATAATTTAGTGAAACGGAACCTGTCAAAGGTGGTGACGCTTAAAAAGAGAAGTCCTCATGTGTTAAGGCATACTTTTGCAACAACGATGCTGAATAATGAAGCGGAGTTGGGTGCAGTTAAAGAACTTCTTGGTCATAGTAGTTTGGCTACTACTGAAATTTATACGCACACTACTTTTGAAGAACTTAAAAAAGTGTATAAACAAGCCCATCCACGGGCTTAAAAAAGGAGGTAAGTATGGAAATTAGAATTCAATCGATTCACTTTGATGCAACAGAACAATTGCAGGCTTTCATTCAGAAGAAAGTGTCTAAGTTGGAGAAATATTACGAAGATATAAAGAAAGTAGAGGTGTCATTAAAGGTAGTAAAACCAGAAACGGCAGAAAATAAGGAAGCCGGAGTAAAAGTGCTTGTTCCAAATGGGGAGTTTTATGCGAGTAAAATTTGCGACACATTTGAAGAGGCTATTGATGTGAGTGTGGAAGCTCTCGGAAAACAACTGGTTAAATACAAGGAAAAACAACGTAGTAAATAAAAAGTTCGCAAAAGTTTTGCGGGAAAGAAATAAATAACTAAATTTGCAGCCGTTTCGCTCGCGTTAGAACGTGACGGTTGCATTTTTTGAGTAGTTGCCTCTTTAGCTCAGT
>NZ_CATJGZ010000110.1:0-7520 GCF_949740115.1 Bacteroides sp. 41_26 | reverse complement strand
GATAGCAACCCATTTAACTTATTTAACTGTTTTTTCTTGCACAAATATTTGCGCAGGTCTTAGAATTCTGCGTTTCAATAAAGATTAAAAAACTCTGTGGAACTCCGTGTTACTCTGTGGTGAAATACACTCAAAACCGTTTATATTTAATAAGAACTTTATTTTTTAAAGCGTATTTCTCGTCTACTACTCTATCTGTAGGGAAAAATGTGAATATAATCCTCCAATCTTCTTTTTGATAAACGAATTTTCGTGCATTTGTTCCTTGTTCTATTAACACAAGTTTCTCCCGAATGAAGCGTTCTATGTCGGATGGTATAACGATCCCTTCCCGTGAGACTTCTGCTGTAATGAAGAATCCCGGTGTTGATAACTTTGAAATGAATTCCAGAATCTGTTCTGTCATTTTTTCTCTTTCTTTTCTACCATAACCTGTAATAGTTTGCCATAAGCATCAAATGATTTACGTGATGCCAGCGAAATGGTAATCATTAATGAAAGCATGGAAGCTGTAAATGTAATGACCATAATCATCATTTGATATTTGATAGCCACATTCGGACTACTTCCTCCCAATATCTGACCAATCATTGTTCCCGGAAGTGCAACCAGTCCCATTACAGCAATGTTGGCTATCAGTGGGCTGAAAGCTTTAATAATTGCCTGCCGGATGAAAGGTGCCTGTGCTTCCTGCCGGGTAGCTCCGTTGCCGAGCAGATAGCAATAGAGTTGTTCTTCCCGTTTCAAACCACTATAATAGGTATTCAGTGCAATGACATTACTCGAAAGCATGTTTCCCATTAAGATACCGAAAATAGGTATGAAATATTGTGCACTAAATACATTGTCCAGTTGTAACACTATACCGATGAAATACATTCCAACCAGGACGACACTGCATAGGAAACCTACACTGATAGGGATTAATAGTATTTTTCGTTTTAGGCCGGTACGTACGAGAGCTGTCTGCCCGGCTACAAATATCATAATAATCACCCATAGAAAGTTTATCCACGGATTATTCCACAAAAACAGATATTTTAAGTACATTCCGATAAGGAAGAGTTGTACGATCATACGTGCTGTACCGATAAGAGTAGCTCTGAGGAGTCCGGTTTTAAATTTCCATAAATAAAATACAGGGATTATCAGTAAGAGTAACCCTGTTAGCAGACTAAGGTATGATATATCGATGGTTCCCATAGAGAGGCATTTACAAATTAAATGATTTACAATTAGACGATTGAAGTTACAGAGCTATTAATTGGTGGCAGCCATGAGCAAAGGTTTTATCATGTGATACGACGAGAACGGCAGCTCCTTGTTCGGCCTGCTTCCGGAAAAAGGCCAGTACTTTATCTGTAGAGCCGGAGTCGAGTGCCGAGGTAGGCTCATCTACTATGATAAGTGGCTTTTTCAGCAAGGCAGCCACGGCTATCATAATGCGTTGACGTTGTCCGCCGGATACTTCCCCTACCCGTTTTCGATACAAATCTTCATCCAGCCCCAGTTCCGCAAAACAACCGAACAGTTTTTCTTCAGAGAAAGAGGCTCCCCTGTTTGCTTTTAGTTCGAAAGGTAACTGTACCATTTCCTTCACCCATTCCATAGGCAGAGCCAGTTCCTGCGGAATCCAGGCTATCTGCCGACGAATGGTGTCAATGGTATTTCGGGTCAGTTCGAAGTCACCTACGGTAATTGTTCCTTTACGTAGAGGGACAAATCCCATGACAGCATTTAGAAGAGAAGTTTTTCCTCGCCCCGATTCGCCTGCGATACAAGCGGTTTCACCTTTATGTAACTGCATGCAAAAACCGGAAAAAAGCTCTTCGTCTCCGAAAGCAATACATGCATTGTCTATTTGTAGCATTTTACTTCTTTATTCTATCTTTCTGGCAAAGGTAAACAAAATATTGGAAGAATCGTAGAATAATCTACTTCACATACCTCTTAAGTCTGTTTTTACAGAAACATTGTTTGGGTGTTATTTCTTGTATATTCTCATTGATTTTAAATATAGCTGACAACGATTGTTTTGCTTGAATACTGCGAGTATGCTTAATTGATGTTAAATAACAACATTCCGTTTGGGGTGTTCCTATCTCTCATCTGTTTTATCAAATAGAGTTAATTATTAAATCTTTCTATTATGAAACACATTTATGTATCATTACTGAGTGTCTTTTGCTGTATGTATGCTCTTCCCTCCAATGCTCAGCAGTTAGTAGCCACAGCAGGTGAAGATTCCCCTATAGCAACATGGGCTATAGGAGAAGTTATAGGTGGCCATTATCAATCAGATGATTGTATGGTTATTCAAGGCATTTTGTCTTATGTATCCTTTTCTTCACTTGTTGGACTTGAAGACAATGATTGGCAGGATAAAACGGCTATATGGCCCAATTCGGTCAGTGATTATATAAATGTATGTATACCTCAATACAATTCTCCGATACAAGTTCGTATTTATTCGTCGAATGGAATGCTTGCAAAGCAATTTCGTCTGTTGAGATCCAAAGAAACTTTTGATTTATCGTTTTTGGCTCCCGGTATGTATGCTGTTAGATTGATTGACATAGATGGTAAAGCAGTAATAACCCAAAAAATCATAAAATTATGAGACACGTTCTTTTATTTATCTGCCTTTGTACTTGTTTGAGTTTGTTTGCCACTAATCCCCAGAAAGGATTTAATTATCAGGCAGTCATACGAGATGCTTCCGGAGTTGCTCTGAAAGAGCAAAATGTAACGCTTTTGGTTACTGTTTTATCTGATAATCAAGTCCTTTATAAGGAAACACATCAGCTTACCACATCTGTTTCAGGGTATGTGAATATGATAATAGGTGTCGGAACCAGTGTTTCAGGTACATTTGAAAACATAGAATGGAGTGCTCAAAATCAGTCCATAAAAGTAGAACTTGACAGAGGCAACGGTTATGAAGTGATTAATACTACAACATTGAATAGTGTGCCTTATGCTAAATATGCAGAATATGCGTTAGGTGGTGATTCCGAAGTACTTCAAAAATCAATCAATGCATTGAAAAAAACAAATGATAGTTTAATAAACTGTATTGTTACTTTGGAGGCAAGCTTGAAGAGAAATGAGACATCTATCAGTGATTTGAAAGATGCTACCGCATCATTTACCGAATATCAGGAGCTGAAAGATAAAAAATATACTTCTATTCTTCCGTCGGAGAGCTTAGGACAGGTTAATATAACAGTTAATCTGAATGATGTGACAAAGGATTATCCGGTTTCTGCCAAGTTAACTTATAGTGGTGGGAATGGGTATGGATTCAAGTCGGATATAGAGATAACCTATCAGGGATCTTCATCCATGTCTTACCCCAAGAAGAACTTTTCTATTGACCTTGACAGGAAAATAAAATTTGGAAACTGGATACCAATGGACTCTTATCATTTGAAAGCTAATTATATAGATGCCACACAGGCGCGTAATGTCTGTATGGGACGTGTTATCGATGATGTTGCCGGTACATTACCTTTTGAAAAGCAACGTCCCTGGCGTTCGGGTTGGGGAGACAATATCAAAGGGAGTGTATTGGATAATGGTGCCAAAGGGCATATTGACGGATTTCCTGTGGAGCTTTACATTAATGATGAGTACTATGGACTATATACCTGGAACTTGAAGACGCATCGTGACAACTTCTGTATGGATAAATCCAATCGTAAACATATCTTATTGAAGGCTGAAGACCATAACTATTTCTATGGTTTTGTAGCCGGTAATTGGGAAATGAAGAATCCTAAGATAGATGGTGTAAGTGGTTTGGGTGACATTCCCCAGGATATTCAGAATACAATAGCCCGTCCGTTGAATTGGTTTGGCAGTGTACAGAGGAATCCGAGTTCTTTTAAAAGTGATTTTGCCAGTTATTTTGATAAAGGGTCTATGATTGATTACTATATTCTTCTGGAGGCATTTTATGCTGATGATGATGTAGATAAGAATCTTACGATGTGTACTTGGGATGGGAATATCTGGTATTTTTTGTGGTATGATATGGATACGATTCTGGGGCTTTACTGGAATGGAAGTAAGTTATTGTCAAGTTCGGGTACTGTTCTTAATTCTCCTGAACCCGGAGAAAGTGGCAAACGGTTCTGGAATATGTTTTATACTGCTTTTAAACCAGAAATCATAGCGCGTTGGAATGAATTGAAAAAGGATGCATTGAGTTATAATAATGTAATTGGTCGTTTCTCTGATTTTATGTCACAGATATCACAAGAAGCCTATGAACGTGATTTTAAGAAATGGCCGTATATTCCATCGAATAGTAGTTGCTATACTTCTTTGGCGCAAATAAGCAGATGGTATCAGGAACGCTTAGTATGGATGGATAGTTATTTTAAATGATCTTTGGAAAAGATAAAAGAATAAATGAACAGGCTGTTTCAAAATAATATGGAACAGTCTGTTTTTCTTTATTTTACTGTTAACAATTTGTTTGTAGCAAACGCCTTGCCTGATTGCAGGGGGCGCATTACTTGCCTGTAGCTTACACCCGTTCTGCGTGTAGATAACCCTCCCGGATCAGATAAGGAATTAATTCTTTTTTCAACTGCATTTTTATATTTATCTTTGCTTACTGATTTTATTTAAAGTAAAGGCTATGATACAGAATGAACGAGACATTCGCCACGAGCATATACTCAACGTGGCGCGGCAGATGATGACAGCTGCCCGTACTGCTCCGAAAGGAAAGGGTATTGATATAATAGAAGTGGCTTTGGTTACAGGTGAGGATATCAAAATATTGTCTGACAAGATGATTGCAATGGTTGAGGAGCATGGAATGAAATTCTTTCTTCGCGATGCTGATAATATTCTAAGTGCTGAATGCATTGTATTAATAGGTACGCGCGAGCAAGCACAAGGATTGAATTGCGGACATTGCGGATATGCTACGTGTGCAGCTCGTGCCGAGGGAGTGCCCTGTGCGCTAAACAGTATTGATGTAGGTATTGCCATTGGCTCGGCATGTGCTACAGCTGCCGATATGAGGGTGGATACACGTGTGATGTTTTCAGCCGGATTGGCTGCCCAGCAACTCAATTGGCTGAAAGACTGTAAAATGGTGATGGCTATTCCTGTTAGTGCTTCTTCTAAGAATCCGTTCTTTGACCGTAAGCCAAAACAGTAAATAGGGTTGTTCTAAAGATTTATAAATATTAAATTGTAAGTAAACAGATGGGAATTATAGTTGGGCTTCCTCGTTCGGGCGATTCGGAAAAGGATTTGCAGTTGAATTTTGGTAAGGTGATGGCTCAGCAAACAGAGATGCGGGCACCCTTTCTTCCTGCTGAATGGTATCCGCAAAGTGGTGTTCAGCTGACCTGGCCTCATGCGGGAACAGACTGGGCTTATATGCTTGATGAAGTACAGGAATGTTTTGTCAATATAGCCAATGAGATCGCTCAGCGAGAGCTGTTACTGATTGTAACGCCCGAACCGGAAGAAGTAAAGAAGCAGATCGCTGCTACTGTGAATATGGAGAATGTACGCTTTCTGAAGTGTGGCACAAATGATACTTGGGCACGTGATCATGGAGCTATTACCATGATGGACGTAGATGCCCCTTCCCTGCTCGATTTCACTTTTAATGGCTGGGGGCTGAAGTTTGCTTCCGATTTGGACAATCAGATTACCCGTCGTGCCATTGAAGACGGAGTTCTGAAAGGACGCTATGTCAACCGTCTCGGTTTTGTTCTCGAAGGAGGTTCTATTGAGAGTGATGGTATGGGTACATTGCTCACGACTTCTGAATGTTTATTGTCCCCCAATCGTAATGGGCAAATGAATAAGGTGGAGATTGAGGAATATCTGAAGAGTGCATTTCATATTCAGCAGGTACTTTGGCTGGATCATGGTTATCTGGCAGGAGATGATACGGATAGCCATATCGATACACTTGCCCGTTTATGCCCCGCTGATACGATCGTATATGTGCAATGTGAAGATGAGAAAGATGAACATTATAAATCTCTTCATGCCATGGAAGAGCAGCTTAAAACATTCCGCACGTTGGCCGGAGAGCCTTATCGCCTGTTAGCTCTGCCAATGGCCGATGAAGTGCAGGAAGAAGGAGAACGCTTGCCTGCCACTTATGCTAATTTCTTGATACTGAACGATGCGGTACTTTATCCAACTTATGATCAGCCCGAGAAGGACAAACGTGCAGGAGAAGTTTTGCAGGAAGCTTTTCCTGGGTATGACATAATTGGCATTGACTGCCGCGCTTTGATCAGGCAGCATGGCTCTTTGCATTGTGTAACCATGCAATACCCCACAGGTATCATAAAGTAACCCCAATCGTAAATCGTAAATTGTCTAATCGTAAATTACTAAGATGAGAAATATAAAAGTCGGCTTGATTCAACAGGCCAATACTTCAGATATCAGAACTAATCTGATGAATCTGGCTCAAAGTATAGAAGCATGTGCCGCACGTGGTGCACAACTGGTTGTGTTGCAGGAGTTACATAACTCTTTGTATTTCTGTCAGACAGAAAACACAAACTTATTTGATCTGGCAGAACCTATCCCCGGCCCTTCTACCGGGTTTTATTCCGAACTGGCTGCCAGTAACCAGATTGTGCTGGTTACCTCTTTGTTTGAGAAACGTGCTCCGGGATTGTATCACAACACTGCGGTTGTTTTTGACAGTGATGGCAGTATTGCCGGGAAATATCGTAAGATGCATATTCCTGATGATCCTGCTTATTATGAGAAATTCTATTTTACTCCGGGAGATATTGGTTTTGAGCCTATCCAAACATCTTTAGGAAAATTAGGAGTACTTGTTTGTTGGGATCAATGGTATCCGGAAGCTGCCCGTCTTATGGCCCTGAAAGGAGCCGAATTATTAATTTATCCTACCGCTATTGGCTGGGAAAGTTCGGATGCGGATGATGAAAAGATTCGTCAGCTCAATGCCTGGATTATCTCTCAGCGTGCCCATGCTGTAGCAAACGGACTTCCGGTTATTTCTGTCAATCGTGTAGGGCATGAACCCGATCCGTCTATGCAGACAAATGGTATTCTTTTCTGGGGAAATAGTTTCGTTGCCGGTCCGCAGGGAGAACTTCTTGTACAGGCCGCTAATGATCGTCCTGAAAATATAGTAGTAGAGATTGATATGGAACGTTCGGAAAATGTTCGTCGTTGGTGGCCATTCCTGAGAGACAGAAGAATAGATGAATATGAAGGGCTGACGAAGCGATTCCTGGATTAAGATTCAAAATTCACCACAGAGTGCTTATTATTTGATAAACGCAGATTAACGCGAATTATCGCAGATTTGAAAGACTGTTATTCTTTTATCTTTTGTTTTCCTTTGCGAAAATCTGCGTTAATCCTTTAGATTTGCATCATAATAAATAGAGGTTGAAATATTATCTTTGTAGTTAAAACAAGTTAACCAAGGAAAGCAGGTGACCTATTGCGTTATCTAGGCAGAAGTCCTATACGCAGAATTAGTCCTG
>NZ_CATJGZ010000109.1:0-32800 GCF_949740115.1 Bacteroides sp. 41_26 | reverse complement strand
TGACGGATGAATTTACAGAGAAAAATAATTAATATACATACTAATTTTAATACAGTAACGAAAATGAAAGTTTTAAAGTTTGGAGGAACTTCCGTAGGCTCTGCACAGCGGATGAAGGAAGTAGCCAAATTGATTACCGATGGTGAAAAAAAGATTGTTGTTCTTTCGGCTATGTCGGGTACAACAAACACATTGGTGGAGATTTCCGACTATCTGTACAAGAAGAATCCGGAAGGTGCCAACGAGATTATCAATAAGCTGGAATCTAAATATAAACAGCACGTTGATGAACTTTATGCTACCCCGGAATATAAACAGAAAGCGCTGGAAGTTGTCAAATCTCATTTCGACTACATTCGTTCGTACACGAAGGATCTCTTCACATTGTTCGAAGAGAAAGTAGTACTGGCACAAGGCGAGCTGATTTCTACTGCCATGGTAAACTTCTATCTACAGGAGTGTGGCGTGAAGTCTGTACTGCTTCCGGCTTTAGAATTCATGCGTACTGACAAAAACGCAGAGCCCGATCCTATCTATATCAAGGAGAAATTGCTGGCACAACTGGAGCTCTATCCGGATGCAGAGATTTATATTACGCAGGGGTTCATTTGTCGTAATGCTTATGGGGAAATTGATAACCTGCAACGTGGTGGTAGCGACTATACTGCTTCTTTGATTGGTGCGGCTATCAATGCTTCTGAAATACAGATTTGGACAGATATCGATGGGATGCATAACAATGATCCGCGTATTGTAGACAAGACTTCTCCGGTGCGTCAGTTGCATTTTGAAGAGGCTGCTGAGTTGGCTTACTTTGGTGCCAAGATTCTTCATCCTACTTGTATTCAGCCAGCTAAGTATGCTAATATTCCGGTACGTTTGCTTAACACAATGGCTCCTGAGGCTCCGGGTACATTGATCTCTAATGATACGGAGAAAGGAAAGATTAAGGCTGTAGCTGCTAAAGAAAACATTACTGCTATTAAGATTAAATCCAGTCGTATGTTGCTGGCTCACGGATTCTTGCGTAAAGTATTCGAGATTTTTGAAAGTTATCAGACCTCTATCGATATGATCTGTACTTCAGAGGTGGGTGTGTCTGTTACCGTAGATAATACCAAGCATCTGAATGAAATACTGGACGACTTGAAGAAATATGGTACGGTAACGGTTGACAGAGATATGTGCATCATTTGCGTGGTAGGAGACCTTGAATGGGAAAATGTAGGTTTTGAAGCCAAAGCGCTTGATGCGATGCGTAATATTCCGGTACGTATGATCTCTTTCGGTGGTAGTAATTACAACATCTCCTTCCTTATCCGTGAGTGTGATAAGAAGGTAGCATTACAATCGCTGAGCGATATGTTGTTCAACGGAAAATAATAATCACATATCTACTATAGAAGGCACAGAGGACACAGAGGATTAAAAGAAATTCAAACTCTGTGCCCTCTGTCCTCTCTGTAGTAGACCTAAATAAAGTATCTTTTATGAAAGGAATATTCCCTATTGATAAATTTCGTGAGTTGCGTACCCCTTTTTATTATTATGATACAAAAGTGCTGCGTGACACACTGACTGCTATCAATAAAGAAGTAACCCGTTACGAACATTTTGACGTGCATTATGCTGTGAAAGCAAATGCAAACCCGAAGGTACTCACCGTCATCCGTGAGAGTGGATTGGGTGCCGATTGTGTAAGTGGCGGCGAAATACGTGCAGCTATTAAAGCTGGTTTCCCAGCACAGAAGATTGTATTTGCCGGTGTGGGGAAAGCCGATTGGGAGATCGAACTTGGATTGGATTATGACATTTTCTGTTTTAACGTAGAATCTATTCCTGAACTGGAAATTATTAACGAACTGGCTGCTGCCAAAGGAAAAGTGGCAAACGTTGCTTTTCGTATCAACCCCAATGTAGGTGCACATACCCATGCAAATATCACTACCGGACTTGCTGAGAATAAGTTTGGCATCAGTATGGAAGATATGGATAAAGTGATAGATGTGGCTTTGGAGATGAAGCATATCAACTTTATCGGTCTGCACTTTCATATTGGTTCGCAGATACTTGATATGGGTGATTTTATTGCTCTTTGTAACCGGGTTAACGAACTGCAGAATAAACTTGAGGCACGCCAGATTTTTGTAAAGCATATTAATGTGGGTGGTGGACTTGGTATTGATTACGATCATCCCAATCGCCAGCCAATCCCTGATTTCAAGGCTTATTTTGCTACCTATGCAGGCCAGTTGAAGTTGCGTCCGCATCAGACATTGCATTTTGAACTGGGACGTGCAGTAGTGGGGCAGTGTGGTACGCTTATTTCTAAGGTGTTGTATGTGAAGCAAGGCACCAATAAGAAATTTGCTATTCTCGATGCCGGAATGACGGACTTGATTCGTCCGGCACTTTATCAGGCACATCACAAGATGGAGAATCTTACTTCTGATGAGGCGATGCAGACTTATGATGTAGTAGGTCCTATTTGTGAATCGTCTGATGTTTTCGGTAAAGCGATCGATTTGAATAAAGTGAAACGTGGTGACCTGATTGCTCTCCGTTCTGCGGGTGCATATGGCGAAATTATGGCTTCATCCTATAATTGTCGTGAACTGCCGAAAGGTTATACATCGGATGAATTAGTCTAAAAAATTAAATTTGTTTAGAACAAATAAGAAGCATCAATTGTTTTTATATAAAATGAATTTTGATTTTACAGATAGTGATTTATCGATGTTTATATTTCTTGTGAAATCAAAGTAAGGAGTTTAATTCACTAATATATAATTATTATGATGACAGAGAAATTACAGAAAGTTCTGAATGAGCAAGTTACAGCAGAAATGTGGTCTGCTAACCTTTATTTATCTATGTCTTTCCACCTTGAAAGAGAGGGGTATACCGGTTTTGCTTCCTGGTTGAAAAAGCAATCACAGGAAGAGATGGAGCATGCTTATGCTATTGCCGGTTATATCATAAAACGTGGTGGTATAGCAAAAGTAGACAAAATCGATGTGGTGCCTACCGGATGGGGTACACCATTGGAAGTTTTTGAGCATGTATATGAACATGAATGCCACGTTTCTAAAATGATTGACGACCTGGTAGCCATTGCTTCTTCCGAAAAAGACAATGCCACACAAGATTTCCTTTGGGGCTTTGTTCGTGAGCAGGTAGAAGAAGAAGCTACTGCTATGGAGATTGTAGATAAAATCAAACGCGCAGGTGAGGCAGGTGTCTTTTTTATTGATGCTCAGTTGGGTAAGCGCTGATCGAACTATTCTTTTCACATAAAAAGGTCCCGGACAATTCGTTCGGGACCTTTTTTATGTAAGAAAAATGTTTGTTTGTTATCCGATATTTTCTTTGTATAGGAATAATAAGATTTTTTTAATGTAAGCCCCCATATTTTTACAAAATTTATCTATCTTTGCTCCAATTATCATAAAGAAGATAAAAGATCGTTTATCTTTTTTATAAAGTGGAAAGCATGAACAAAATAATATTTCTAATTTGCTGTTTATTTTGCTATACAGTGAGTTATGCTCAGGTTACCACCTCTTCTGTGAGTGGTCTTGTATCAGATGAAAATAAAGAACCGCTACCTGGTGCTGTTGTTATGGCTATTCATGAGCCTTCGGGAACTCAATATGGAACTATCACTAATCTTCAGGGGAATTATCAATTGCAGGGAATGCGTATCGGTGGGCCTTATCGGATTGAAATATCTTATGTTGGTCATCGCAGAGCTGTATTTACTGATATCTATTTGAGGTTGGCTGAGAATTACTCATGTAATGCTTTGCTGAGTTCATCGACAGAATTGGATGAGGTGGTGGTCGTAGGAACGTCTTCAAAGTTTGCCGGAGAGAAAACAGGTGCTTCCACACATATAACTATTGAGGATATCAATCGGTTGCCAACCATTAACCGTAGTTTGAGTGATATTACAAAACTATCACCTTATGCCAGTGGTAGTGGCTTTGGAGGACGGGATCAGAGAATGAATAATTATAGTATTGATGGAGCAAACTTTAATAACACTATGGGACTGGATGGAGCTGTCTTACCGGGCGGTGGTAATCCGATTTCCATAGATGCATTGGATGAAATCCAGGTGAGTATTGCTCCTTATGATGTGCGGCAGACTAATTTTATCGGAGCATCTGTCAATGCTGTGACCAAGAGTGGTACGAATCAGTTTCGTGGTTCTGGGTATATGTATGTTAAGAACGAGAATCTCCGTGGGAATGAGGTGAATGGAGAAGATTTGGGTGAACGTGCTGAAGAGCGACGCAATATCTATGGCTTTACTCTGGGAGGGCCAATTGTGAAGAACCGGCTTTTCTTTTTTGTCAATGGAGAGTATGAGAATGAACCGAAGCCAATGCATAAATGGAAACTTTCTGCTGATGGAACCGAAGATGTTGAGCATTTGATATCGCGTGTTACCGACGCGGACATGCGTCGCTTTTCCAATGACTTGAAAACAATGTACGGTTATGATACAGGTTCATGGACCGACTTTAGCGGAGGGACAAATACTTACCGTGCAATGGCACGTATGGACTGGAATATTTCAGAACGCCATAAACTGATGGTACGTTATAACTATACTTCCCAGCAGAAAGATAACAATGTAGTGGGCGCAGCTTTAAATATAAATGGGGCTCCGGTGGGCCGTTACTCTATGACCTTCCGAAATTCTACTTGGAAGCAGTCGAATAATGTGAACTCTTTGACAGCCGAATTGAATAGCCGGTTGGGGATGATGATGAATAATAAACTATTGGTAAGCTATACTTTTAATGACGGCAACAAACGTAAATGTAACGGAGACTTCCCGACAGTAGATATTATGAAGCCTGACGAAGGAGGGATAAACCGTGCTTTTATGAATGCCGGTTACGATCAGCATGCATGGAGAAATGGTATTACAGAAAAAGTATGGGCTGTTACCGATCATTTTTCTACGCAGCTAGGGGCGCATAATTTAGGTGCTGGACTTAGCTTTGAGTCACAAAATGTATCCAACTGCTACATGCGCTATGGAGCAGGATATTACCGGTATGCCAGCTATGATGACTTTATTAACCGGATGGCTCCGATTGCTTTTGCAATGACCTATTCACTGACAGGAGAAGATCGTGCATTATCGGCTGTACATTACAATCAGTTTTCAGTATATGCACAGGATGATTATAATGTATCTTCCCGTCTGAAACTTGTGTATGGTGTCCGTATGGATGTTCCTTTCTATGTAAATAAGCGATATGAGAATCCTTCTATTACCGGATATGATTTTAACGGAAAGACATTGAGTACCGGTAGCTGGCCTAAAGCCACTCCGCTCATTTCTCCGAGAGTGGGTATTAATTATGATTTGTTGGGTGATAGCCGGCTCAAACTGCGTGGAGGTACAGGGCTTTTTACCGGTCGGTTTCCTTTAATTTTCCTTTCAAAGATGCAGGAAGGAAGTGGCATACTGCAGACAACGGTTTCGACAACCACTGTGGGAGACCCTTTGCTTACTGCTCTGGCCGGAAGTATTCGTATGCCCCAACAAGTGTTACAGGAAATAGCTCCTCAATTTCCTGACCGTTTCCCGACGGACCCCAGAGCTGTAAACAATATTATTACAATCGACCGTAATTTCAAGATGCCTCAGGTATGGAAAACATCACTGGCCTTGGACTATCAGTTGTTATTACCCTTTAAGGCAGATATGACTTTGGAAGGAACTTTCATCAAGGATATCAATGCCATTTTACAGCAGAATGTTAATGTGATAGCTTTGGATGACCCAAAGATGTCTACTTTTTCAGGTCCTGACAAACGTTATCGTTATCCGGGAAATGATGAAAAATACATTCATCCGGAAATTACGGATGCTATGTTGATGACGAATACGCATAAAGGATATAGTTACAACCTGAGTGCTACATTGCATATGATGCCGGTAAAAGGGCTGAATCTGATGGCATCTTACACCTACACTTGTTCACGTACACTTTCCAATAATCAGAGTAATCAGATAGATGGGGCTTGGAAACAGGAAGCTTCTGTACAGGGAGCCAACTACCTGGCTTTACATAATGCTTCCTATCTGTATTCTCCTCATCGGTTGATAGCAGAAGCATCGTATGCTATACGGTATGCACATAATTATGCAACGTCTGTTTCTATTTTCTATACCGGACAACGTGAAGGTTCTTATTCTTATCTGTACGATAATGATATGAATAATGACGGTTATATATTTGATTTGATGTATATTCCGTCCAATTCAACAGAACTGAACTTTCAGGACCAGAAAGTAGGGGATCGCACATTTACAGCCGAAGAACAACGGGATGCCTTTTGGACTTTTGTAAATCAGGACCCTTATCTTAAAAAACATAAAGGAGAATATGCTGAAACAAACGGAGCATTTTTGCCTTGGGTTAATCGTATCGACTTACGTCTCACGCAGGACTTCCGGGTAAAAGCCGGGAAGACAATGAATACTTTACAGTTTAGTGTAGACATCATGAATATTGGTAATTTGTTGAATAGTTCCTGGGGAGTGTCAAAGAGTGTCAGAACTAATAAATTGTTGAACTTTAGGGGAGTAAATTCTGCAAATGAGCCGGTTTATACTATGGTGACACAGTCGAATGACGGAATCGTTACATTACCTTCGGAAACGTTTATGTCCAATCGTTTATCCGGTAATTGCTGGCAGCTTCAGTTTGGTATACGTTATATCTTTAATTAGTAAAAAATACATGTATAAGAAATTTCTTAAACTTACATATTTGCTTTTTTTGCTGTTATCTGTTACTGGGTGTTCAGAGAAAGATACACATCGTATACTGGTTGTTCATGCCTATGAATTTAGCTATGCTGCCTATCCTGATTTTAATCGTTTGATAGAGGAAGATTTTCATAAATTAGCCATTGATTCGGATATAAGGATACTCTACCTGGATTGCGAGAGCTATCAGGAGCAGCCTGAACTGGAGAGAATGAGAAGATTACTTAGTTCATTAAAGGATTGGAAACCGGAAGTAATCTTGGTGAATGAGGATCAGGCTACCTACTCATTATTGAAGTGTGGACATCCTTTGGTAAAGGAGGTTCCGATAGTGTTTGCCGGTGTTAATTATCCGAACTGGGAGTTGATAAAACAATATCCTAATGTGACAGGATTTTATGATAAGATAGATTACAGGACGAATTTTCATGTTGCGAAAGAATTGTTTGGAGAAAATGTACGTCCTTTTGCAATATTAGACAAAACTTTTCTTGACAGGGCTATACGGGATGATATGAAAGAGCAGCTGAAAGACGAAAAGGTAACGGGTATAGTCCATCCCGAATATAATAATGCAAAAAGAGATTCATTAGTTAAGAAAGAAGGCTATACACCTTTCAATGCAATGGCTGCGAGAGGTAGTAATTCTTATGGAGGTGCGCTTATATGGAGTCTTAGCAAATATGTCCCTAATGGATGTTATGTGCAGTTGAAGCGTGATTTTACGACGGTAAATATGGGAAATGTTTCAGCCAGTCCCGGGATGACGGTGATTAATGAGGCATTTGGATATGGTGAGAGATTACTGGGAGGATATATCACTCCGATAACTGTACAAGCAAATGAGGAAGTAAAGGTTGCTGTTCGTATTCTTAAAGG
Organism: Bacteroides sp. 41_26; assembly: GCF_949740115.1. Taxonomy (NCBI): domain Bacteria; kingdom Pseudomonadati; phylum Bacteroidota; class Bacteroidia; order Bacteroidales; family Bacteroidaceae; genus Bacteroides; species Bacteroides sp. 41_26. The sequence goes on along the minus strand of NZ_CATJGZ010000109.1, from coordinate 25,122 downwards.
AGCTTCCCCGGCAGATATACCTGTATGTGAGAGTAAGAAAGAGTTTTTGATAGACTGGCAGGTACTGAAGCAGTTGCAGTGGGATAAGGAAAGGATTCCGGAGAAGTATCACTTTATCAATATGCCTTTCAAAGAACAGTATAAAGGAATCTGGACTGCATTGATGGTACTTGTTTTCATTTTGCTGTTTAGTATATTCAGCTTGTTGATGTTTCTTTATCTGCGTGAACAGAAACGAAAGAAAATGGCTCTTTATGCTTTAGCAGACGAGAAAGAAACGCTGGCACTGTCTATTGAGGGAGGGAATACATATGCCTGGAAATTACAGGATGAATGTATTGTACTTGAAAATGCTTTTTGGAAATCTATAAACGGACTACCCCGAAAGTTAACAATCGATGAATTGGAGAGTTATGTTCATCCGGAACAGCGTAATAAGTTTGAGTTGAACCGGGAGAGTTTGCCATTGGCAAAAAAGAAGATTGTACAGTTAAAGTGTGATTTTGACGGGCAGGGCTACCAATGGTGGGAGTTTCGTTATACAACTTCTTATTCGGTTTCCGGGCAGACTAAAACCGCTGGTTTACTATTAAATATTCAAACCATTAAAGACCGTGAACAAGAGCTGGAGGATGCGCGTCGTCTGGCTGAAAAGGCAGAGCTTAAACAGTCGTTTCTGGCAAATATGAGCCATGAGATACGTACACCTCTCAACGCGATTGTTGGCTTTTCAAATATTCTGGCTATGGATGATGATTTGGAAGAATCAGATAAAATGGAATATATAGATACTATTAACCGGAATAGCGAGTTGCTGCTAAAGCTTATTAATGATATTCTCGAACTGTCGCGTATTGAGTCGGGGAATATGACTTTTCAGGAGAGCAAATGCCAGGTATCTGAGTTGGTTAATAGGGTTTACACTACCCATAAGGTATTGATTCCTGCTCAATTGGAGTTTATAGAAGAGATGGATGATATTCCGATGGAAATAGAAGTGGACCAGGATCGTCTGACGCAAGTGCTGACTAACTTTCTGAACAATGCGTCTAAATTCACAAAAGAAGGATATATTAAGCTGGGGTATCGCTATGTACCCGAAGAAAATCAGGTACGTATCTATGTGGAGGATACCGGTATTGGTATCCCTGTGGAAGAGCAACGTATTATTTTCAGTCGGTTCTATAAACAGGATGAATTTGCACAGGGGACGGGGCTTGGATTATCCATTTGCCAGTTGATTGTTGAGAAGTCCGGTGGGAGCATTGAACTTTGGTCCGAACCGTCTAAGGGAAGCCGGTTTACAGTGGTACTTCCCTGTCACGTTGTATCTTAAATTGTGATTTCTAAGACCGCTGTCGGTTCATACTTTGGTCAATTTATCTTTTTTTCCATTGTGCTCAGGTAGATCTCCAGTGAACGGGTAGATATTTGTATTTCCCGGAAAGAAACTCCCAATGAAGCTATCAGCAAGAGTAGTGCCAGTCCGAACACGTAGGCAGATAGTAATTGCAGTCCGATATAGATAAGAAACATGCTGACAACACAAAAGAACAGACTTGCAATGCCCAGCCCTTGCATGGTACGGGTCAGGTTGAGACGTTTGCGCAGATTCTCAATTTGTGCAACGGTGATGTCGGTAGGATTTTCCATATAACGATCACGCAATTGGCGTACCAGTTGGGCATACGACAGAAAACGATTCGTGTATGCTAACAGGATAAGTGAAACTGCCGAAAAGAGTAGGGCAGGCGTTGTGAGTGTAAGTTCTTCCATAATGTTTTTTTTAGTGGTATGTGGTTGAGAGTAGATGAGAGAGTAGTAAGTAGTCAAGTAGTAAGTAGACGATAGTGATTGAGTATCTGAATCACAGAAACCGGGCTATCGTCTACTTACTACTTGACTACTTACTACTTGACTACTTACTACTTGACTACTCTTAATTACTTATTTAAAGATCATTTCAGCACGCCAAGTTCTTTGCCTACTTTAATGAAGGCATTGATACACTTGTCCAGGTGCTCTTTGTCATGTCCGGCAGAAATTTGTACGCGAATGCGTGCCTGTTCTTTCGGAACTACCGGATAGTAGAACCCTGTCACATAAATACCTTCTTCGAGCATGCGGGCTGCGTAATCTTGAGAAAGTTTGGCATCATACAACATAACTGCACAGATTGCGCTCTGTGTCGGTTTTATGTCAAATCCGGCAGCCATCATTTTGTCACGGAAGTAGTTGACGTTCTCTACCAGTTTATCGTGTAACGCATTACTTTCTTTCAGCATTTTGAATACTTCAAGACTTGCACCGATAATGCCCGGAGCCAATGAGTTAGAGAACAGATAGGGGCGACTGCGTTGGCGCAATAGGTCGATAATCTCTTTACGTCCTGTGGTGAATCCTCCCAGTGCACCGCCAAAAGCTTTGCCCAATGTACCGGTATAAATGTCCACACGTCCGTAGGTCTTGTAGAGTTCGCTCACACCATGACCTGTTGCACCTACCACACCGGCCGAGTGAGATTCATCTACCATTACCAGTGCGTCGTATTTCTCGGCGAGATCACAAATTTTATCCATAGGGGCCACATTGCCATCCATTGAGAATACACCGTCTGTCACTATAATGCGGAACCGTTGTGCCTGAGCTTCCTGAAGACACTTTTCCAGTTCCTCCATATCAGCATTGGCATAGCGATAACGTTTAGCTTTACAGAGGCGTACACCGTCTATAATAGAAGCATGATTCAGTGAATCCGAAATAATAGCGTCTTCTTCTGTGAATAATGGCTCGAAAACACCGCCGTTGGCATCAAAACAAGCGGCATATAAAATTGTATCTTCTGTCCGGAAATAGTCAGAGATTGCAGCTTCCAGTTCTTTGTGAATATCCTGGGTCCCACAGATAAAACGGACGGATGACATACCATATCCGCGACGGTCCATCATCTTCTTTGCTCCCTCTATCAAACGGGGATTATTGGAGAGTCCCAGATAGTTATTAGCACAAAAGTTCAGTACTTCTTTTCCTTTTACAGTGATCGCTGCTTGTTGTGCACTTTCAATGAGTCGTTCTTCTTTATAGAGTCCGGCTTCTTTAATTTCAGCAAGTGTATTGCTGAGGTGTTCTTTCATTTTACCGTACATAGCGTTTGGAGTTTTAGTTTCTATGCAAAGGACATTATTTTTCTCCAAATTACAATGACTATTTGCTATAAAAGTGAAAAAAAAGTGCTTACTTTGCGCACCATTTAGCTTAATATACCCTATAAGTTGGAAGAATGAAAAATATTTTGGTAATTGGAGCTACCGGGCAGATTGGTTCGGAGCTCACGATGGAACTGCGTAATCGCTATGGAAATGAGAACGTTGTAGCCGGATATATTCCCGGTGCAGAACCTAAAGGAGAATTGAAAGAATCGGGCCCCGCGGCAGTAGTTGATGTAACGAACGCCGAAATGATTGAGTCCGTAGTAAAAGAATATAATATTGACACAATATACAACCTTGCGGCCTTGTTGTCTGTTGTAGCTGAGTCAAAACCAAAGCTTGCCTGGAAAATAGGTATTGATGGTTTGTGGAATGTACTTGAAACAGCGCGTATCCATGGATGTGCGGTGTTTACACCGAGTTCTATCGGATCGTTCGGAGCAGATACACCACACACGAAAACGCCGCAGGACACCATTCAGCGTCCGCGTACGATGTACGGCATTTCCAAGGTGACTACTGAGTTGTTGAGTGACTATTACCATAATAAATACGGAGTAGATACCCGTGCAGTTCGTTTCCCCGGAATTATTTCCAATGTGACCCCTCCGGGTGGTGGAACAACGGATTATGCTGTTGATATATATTATTCTGCCGTAAAAGGTGAAACCTTTGTATGTCCTATCGCCAAAGGTACGTTGATGGATATGATGTATATGCCGGATGCTTTGAATGCTGCCATCTCGCTGATGGAAGCTGATCCGGAGAAACTGATTCACCGTAATGCTTTCAATATTGCTTCCATGAGTTTTGATCCGGAGGCAATTTACGAAGCCATCCGTAAGCATGTGCCCGATTTCAAAATGATCTATCAGGTAGATCCTTTGAAACAGCGTATTGCCGATAGTTGGCCCGATAGCCTGGATGATACCTGCGCTCGTGAAGAGTGGGGGTGGAAACCGGCTTATGATTTGGAAAGTATGACAGTGGATATGCTTGAAAAATTAAGAGCTAAACTGAAATAATGAAAAAACTTATTGCGGGGGCTGTTGCCCTCGCTCTTCTTGCTTCTTGTGGAAACAAGAGAGCGAATCTTGACCCCTTCGCATCACTTACAAATGAGGTGGATTCGGTTCTTCACAGAGCTGATACGCTCCACCAATCAAAGACATCAGAGGGACCGAAGCCGATAGAGGCTGACGAATCATTCGATGACTTTATTTATAATTTTGCTTCCGATGACGAGTTGCAGCAGCAGCGCGTAAAGTTTCCGTTGGCTTATTATAACGGAGATGAACCTTCAAAAATTGAAAAGAAGTACTGGAAACATGATGATCTGTTTACAAAGCAGAGCTATTACACTTTACTTTTTGATAGCGAGGAAGATATGGATCTGGTAGGCGATACTGCGCTTACTTCCGTGCAGGTAGAATGGATCTTTATCCGTACTCACATGGTGAAGAAGTATTATTTCGAGCGGGTGAAGGGAGCATGGATGCTGGAAGCTATTAATCTGCGTCCTGTAGAGAAAGGGGATACTGAGGATTTTGTAGAATTCTTCGGACGTTTTGCAACGGATAGTCTTTTTCAATGTCGTCGTGTACGTCAGCCCTTGATGTTTGTAACTACTGATCCGGACGATGATTTTTCTGTTTTGGAAACAACCCTTGATCTTAACCAGTGGTTTGCCTTCAAACCGACATTACCTACCGATAGATTGTCGAATATTAATTACGGACAAAAGAATACTAATAATTCTTCTACTAAAGTTCTTGCCCTGAAGGGAATAGGAAACGGACTTTCTAATATTCTCTATTTCAAAAGGAAAGAAAATAGCGGAGAGTGGGAACTGTATAAGTTTGAGGATGTGAGTATTTGAGTGCTTCCCGCACGGGGAGGTGCGACAGGCGATGCTACATCGTCAAAACGTAGATGAACGTAGTTTTTCGCAAAGGGAAACAAATGATGATAAAGAACTACAGTCTTTTAATCTGCGTTAATCTGTGTTAATCCGCGTTCCATCAGATAGATACTACTCTGTGGAACTCTGTGTTACTCTGTGGTGAATTTCCCTTATTTCTGATCCGTTTATGCTAAATGTTGTCTGCCATAACTATCCATCCCTTTCTCCGGTATTGATAAAGCCCCTTCTCGTGGAGCAACGTATGAAGCCTCGGTGTGTAACGTTGTTTTAGATGTACATGTAAAGCGGTACGACATGTGCATGTGGGACAGTACGACATGCACATCTCATGCAGCTTTACATGTACATCTAAAACAAGACTGCGCACCGGGAAAAGGAGTGTTCCTTTTTAAGAAAAAAAGCTATTTAGTCCCTTTCCATCAGTTTTGAACTTAATATTTTGTGTGGTTATTCTGTCTTTCTTTTGTATCAAGGCAAAAGAAAGAATAATTTCATTAATTTTGCGGCACAACAGATAAGAGGAATATAGTCGGTATATTCTTTTATTATATTGAATAATTGGTTAAATTATGAAACAAAAAAATTGCTCTCTTTTATCTCACAATACATTTGGCATTGATGTGAAAGCCGCCTGTTTATTGGAATATTCTTCTGTGGATGAACTCCGTGAACTGATACTTCAGGGGCTGATTGTTAAACCCTATTTACATATTGGTGGTGGAAGTAATTTGCTTTTTACCAAAGATTATCCGGGTACAATTCTTCATTCCCTCATTGATGGACTGGAAATTCTCGATGAGAATGAGCAGGAAGTACGGGTACGGGTAGGTGCCGGTGTACAGTGGGATGATTTTGTTGCCGAATGTGTTGCCAGGGGATGGTATGGAGCCGAAAATCTTTCATTGATTCCCGGTGAAGTGGGGGCAAGTGCTGTGCAGAATATCGGGGCTTATGGTGTAGAGGTAAAAGACCTGATTACGGCTGTGGTAACAATGAACATAGAAGGGGAGCAGCGTGTTTATAGCGTAGATGAATGCCAGTATGCTTATCGTGATAGTATCTTTAAGCGTGCGGAAATGAAAGATGTTTTCGTTACTCATGTATGTTTCTGTCTGAGTAAACAAGAGTATTATACATTGGACTATGGCACAATTCGTCAGGAGTTGGAGAAGTATCCGGCGGTGACATTGCCAATAGTACGCCGTGTGATTATCGATATTCGTAAGAGTAAATTGCCCGATCCGAAAGTAATGGGTAATGCCGGTAGCTTCTTTATGAATCCTATTGTTCCCCGAAAGCAATTTGAAGCTTTGCAACAGGAATATCCGCGTATGCCATTCTATGAATTGGCAGACGGAAGGGTGAAAATTCCTGCCGGATGGATGATAGACCAGTGCGGCTGGAAGGGAAAAGCATTAGGACCGGCTGCTGTACATGATAAACAAGCATTGGTGTTAGTGAATTGTGGCGGTGCAAAAGGTAGTGACATTATTGCGCTTTCAGATGCGGTACGGGCTTCCGTACGCGAAAAGTTCGGGATTGACATTCATCCGGAAGTAAACTTTGTTTAATGAATTATGCTATGCAGCTCATAATTCATCAATCATAAATTATAACTCATGAAGATAACAATATTAGGAAGCGGTACTTCTACAGGAGTGCCTGAGATAGGTTGTACTTGTCCTGTCTGCACTTCTTCTGATCCTCGTGATCACCGACTGCGTGCTTCTGCTCTTATTGAAACAGACGATACGCGTATACTTATTGATTGTGGCCCGGATTTCCGGACTCAGGTGCTCGGACTTCCCTTTAAGAAGATAGATGGAGTACTTATCACTCACGAACATTACGATCATGTAGGTGGTTTGGATGATTTGCGGCCTTTTTGCCGTTTTGGTGAAGTACCTATTTATGCTGAGCCACATACGGCGGAACGTCTGCGTACCCGTATGCCTTACTGTTTTGTGGATCATAGTTATCCCGGAGTTCCCAATATTCCGTTGCAGGAGATTGAAGAAAATCGTACTTTTTTGATTAATCATATCCCGGTAACCCCTTTGCGTGTAATGCACGGCAGGCTTCCTATTCTGGGGTATCGCATTGGGAATATAGGGTATATTACTGATATGCTGACAATGCCTGATGTATCTTATGAACAATTACGCCAGCTTGATGTTCTGGTGGTAAATGCGCTGCGGATTGCTCCTCATCCAACGCATCAGAACCTGGCAGAAGCCCTTGACACTGCGCGGAGGATTGGAGCTAAAGAAACTTATTTCATTCATATGAGCCATCACATAGGGCTTCAGGCGGAAGTTGAAAAACAACTGCCTCCCCATGTGCACTTTGCATCGGACGGAACAGAAATATTTTCGCAAAAGTTTTGATTCTTTAACGGAAATCCTTATTTTTGCCTGCAGTCGGTAAAAGAAGCAATATTATGAAACTTCGTACCTTCGTCAAAATAGCAATTACCACTTCTGTTGCGCTTTTGTGTACAGGTTTTGTTGTGTTCTCATTTTTCAAGTTGTCGGCAGCAGAAAATAAGGAGGACTTTGAACTTTATACACTTGTACCGCCTACGGCAACAGTTGTTTTTGAGACAGATGACATGTGTACCCTGGTACAGGAAATTAATGAACTGAACTGTAGTCGGGATAATAATTATTTGTATATTTCTAAAATTTTCTCTTATCTTAAACTGCATCTTTATACGCTTCTCGAGGATACTCCCCATGGGCTGAGCAGGCAGATGAGTAAAATGTTGCTTAGTTTTCATGAGCCGGATAACGATCGTAATCAGGTACTCTATTGTGCTCTTGGTTCGGGGGATTATGAATTGGTGGAAAAATTCATCAAAAAATATTGTTCGAGTACATTTCCTTCCAAATTGTTTGATTATAAAGGAGAGGAGATACGTATCTATCCTTTGCCGGACGATGATTTTCTGGCTTGTTATGTTACTTCCGGTTTTTTAGCTGTCAGTTATCAGAAGAAATTGATAGAACAGGTGATTGATGCACGTTTGTCAGGTAAGTCGTTACTTAGAGATGATTCTTTTTCTAAGATACATGCGGCTAAAAAAAGTAATGTGGCTGCCACGATTTATGCTCGCATGGAGTCGCTGGATATGGGTAAAATGACTGATGGTATTCGCTCGCATACGGACCTTGGCGGCTGGACAGAGTTTGATATGAAGCTCAATGGAGATGCTATTTATTTCTCGGGTATCAGCCATGATACGGATACATGTCTGACGTTTATGAACATGTTGCGTCAGCAACAACCGCTGGAGGGTTTTCCTGGGGATATTCTTCCGGTGTCCACATTCTTTTTCAGTCAGCGTTCGGTAAGTGATTTGCAGGCGATGTTCGATTTTACAAGTGGTCAGGAGTATGCTACAGCTACTTATTCGGATTATATCAGTGCACGTGATGAGGCGTTATTGTCTTATCTCAAAGAGAATGGTAAACATGATATAATGACTTGTCTTTTTCACCGTAATGATACTGTTACTTTTCCGGCTGCCGTGGCAAGTTTGCCTGTTGATGATGTGGTGCAGGCTGAACGAATGTTGAAATCGCTGATAGAGAATACCCCAAAGGAGGAAGATGCGCCTTCTGTACCTCCTATGACTTTTTGTTATACTTCTAATCGGGCATATACCCTCTATGTGCTGCCGCGTAATACGTTGTTTGCACAACTGACTGGTGTGACGCAATCTTCATTGTATGTTTATGCATGTTTGTACGATGGTCGGTTGTTGTTAGCTCCTGATTCTGAGAGCCTCTCTTGTTACATTGGGCATTTGGATAAAAAAGAAGTGTTGGAAGAATTGCCTGCGTATCAGGAAAGTGTATCAGGCTTATCTGATGTGTATAATTTTATGCTTGTTGCCGACTTGGGCAATATGTTTGCTCAGCCTGAAAGTTATGTCAGGCTTGTTCCAGGTTTTTTCTTCCGTAACCCTGACTTTTTCCGTCATTTTGTTCTTTCTGCCCAATTTACGAGTATGGATGGGCAGATTTATCCGAACGTAGTTTTGCAATATAAAGGGAGTGAGAACTATTGATTTTTTCGGGATAAAGATGCGCTTTTTAAGCTTCGTTTAGCTGGATAATTATTGTGTTAAAAGCTTCTGATTTCCGGGTGCTTTCTGAATTTCGTTCAAAAAAATCAAGAATGACTCAGAAATAATCCTAAAGTTTAATGTCGCTTTTTTTTAATAATCAGTTGTGTATGGTCTTAATAACGTGCTTGTGCAATAACACGCGTAAAGATATAGAGCATAGAACTCACTCAAGAGAAGTGTACGGGAATGCTTAATTTTCCTCGGGAGAAAAGCGGGATTTACTCCCGAGGAAAGTAAGGGTTTACCAGGGATAATACAAAAAGAACTCTCTGATAATTTTTTTTTCTTAGAATGGCAGGTCATCCTTTGCGTCACCAGCGATAAACTCGGGTGCTGCTGTCGGGGCTGGAGGAGGAACCGGAGCGCCCGGAGCCATGGGTGCACCTGCTGCTACGCGTTCCACTTTCCATGCACGGATACTGTTGAACCAACGATCTTGCCATTGACGTGCATCGACGTCAAAGGATACGGTGAGCTCTTCGCCCATCTGGATATTGAATTGTTCTATTTTGTCAGCACCAAATACGTCAAAACACATTTTACGTGGGTACTGGTCGTGGTTTTCAATAACATATTCCTGCGATTTCCATTCGTTCCCAGTCTTAGAAACTCCGCCTCTGGGCTGGAGTATAGCGATAATTTTTCCTGTAAATTCCATTGCGATAAATTTAAATTCTGCGGCGAAGTTACAATTTTTTAGGAATATCTAAAGCACAACCCGGTGTTTTTTCTTTCGTTTTGTTGGTGCACCCCAATCTTTTTTTGTAACTTTGTGCATTGATAAAATTAAAAATTAAACATTCGGAAATATATGAAATTTATCGTTTCTAGTACTGCGCTTTTCAGCCATTTACAGGCTATTAGCCGTGTGATAAACTCAAAAAATGCGCTGCCTATTTTGGATTGTTTCCTCTTCGAACTGGAAGACGGAACGTTGTCTGTGACCGTTTCTGATAGTGAAACGACGATGGTAACCTCTGTCGAGGTCAATGAAAGTGATATGAATGGTCGCTTTGCAGTGGCTAACAAAACATTGCTCGATGCTTTAAAGGAGATACCCGAACAGCCGTTAACGTTCGATGTAAATACCGAAACTCTTGAAATTACTGTGCAGTATCAGAACGGAAAATATAGCCTTATGGGGCAGAATGCCGATGAATTTCCTCAGTCTGCCACGTTGGGTGAAAGTGCTGTTAGGGTGGAGATGAGTGCAGATATACTGCTGGGTGGTATTAATCGCAGTGTATTTGCTACTGCAGATGACGAATTGCGGCCTGTGATGAATGGTATTTATTTTGATATCACTACTGAAGATATTACAATGGTAGCTTCGGATGGGCACAAATTGGTACGTTGTAAAACACTTGCTGCCCGTGGCAATGAGCGTGCTGCCTTTATTTTGCCAAAGAAGCCGGCTACTTTGCTCAAGAATCTGCTGCCGAAAGAAAATGGCATGGTAGTGATTGAGTTTGACGAACGCAATGCTGTTTTCACACTTGAAAACTATCGTATGGTATGTCGTCTTATTGAAGGCCGTTACCCTAACTATAACTCAGTAATTCCGCAGAATAACCCGCATAAGGTGACTGTAGACCGTCAGCAACTGATAGGAGCTTTGCGTCGTGTGTCAATCTTCTCGTCGCAGGCCAGCAGTTTGATAAAACTCCGTATCCAGGAGAACGAAATAGTAATTTCCGCACAGGATATCGATTTCTCTACTTCTGCAGAAGAAACTCAGGTATGTCAATATGCTGGCGCTCCGATGAGTATTGGTTTTAAATCAACGTTCTTGATTGATATTCTCAATAATATTTCGGCAGAAGAAGTCATAGTTGAATTGGCAGATCCATCGCGTGCCGGTGTGGTTGTTCCTGTGGAGCAGGAAGAGAATGAAGACCTGTTGATGTTACTCATGCCGATGATGCTGAACGATTGATTCAGTTGAAAGTTGAAGTTGAGAGTTGAAAGTTGCTATGCAGTATGATAGCGCAGCTGACTTTCAACTCTCAATTTTCAACTTTTATTTTTTTACAGATAAAGACTTTAAACAGAATATGAAATTAAACCTTAAGAATCCTATCGTTTTTTTCGATCTTGAAACGACAGGTACAAACATCAATACAGACCGGATCGTAGAAATCTGTTACCTCAAGGTACATCCAAATGGAAATGAAGAGACTAAAACCATGCGTATCAACCCGGAAATGCATATTCCTGAAGCTTCTTCTGCCGTGCATGGGATTTTTGATGCAGATGTGGCAGATTGCCCTACTTTTAAGGAAGTAGCAAAAAATATAGCCAATGATATTGAAGGTTGTGATCTGGCAGGATTCAACTCTAACCGTTTTGATGTACCTGTGCTGGTAGAAGAATTTTTGCGAGCAGGAGTGGATATAGACATTAGTAAACGTAAATTTGTAGACGTTCAGGTCATTTTCCATAAGATGGAGCAGCGTACACTTTCTGCTGCTTATAAGTTTTATTGTGAGAAAAGCTTGGAAGATGCACACACTGCCGAAGCCGATACCCGTGCTACCTATGAGGTATTGAAAGCACAGCTTGACCGCTATTCAGAAGAGTTGCAGAATGATATTGCATTTCTGGCAGATTACTCCAGCTTCAATAAGAATGTAGATTTTGCTGGGCGTATGGTATATGATGATAATGGGGTAGAAGTATTTAATTTCGGTAAGTATAAAGGTCAGTCCGTGATAGAAGTTTTGAAGAAAGATCCGGGATATTACAGTTGGATTCTGAATAGTGACTTTACACTCAATACCAAAGCGATGTTGACAAAAATCAGGCTGAGAGAAATGAGTAATATGAATTATAAATTATGATTTATGTTGGGTGTGACACATAGTATAGCCGATAAATCATAATTCATAAATTAAAAATCACAAAATTGAAAGGTAAAAAAATAATTCTTGGGATCACTGGTAGTATTGCTGCTTACAAAGCCTGTTATATTATTCGGGGACTTATAAAGCTGGGTGCTGAAGTGCAGGTAGTTATTACTCCTGCAGGGAAGGAATTTATTACTCCTATCACACTGTCGGCGTTAACCAGCAAGCCTGTTATTAGTGAGTTTTTTGCACAGCGGGATGGTACATGGAATAGTCATGTGGATCTTGGCCTTTGGGCAGATGCTATGCTGATAGCTCCCGCCACTGCTGCTACTATCGGTAAGATGGCAAACGGCATTGCCGACAATATGCTGATTACTACTTATCTGTCTGCCAAAGCACCTGTTTTTGTAGCACCGGCAATGGATCTCGATATGTATGCTCATCCTTCCACTCAAAAGAATCTGGACATTTTACGTTCGTATGGCAATCATATCATAGAACCTGGTACGGGATTTTTGGCGAGCCATCTTGTGGGGAAAGGACGTATGGAAGAGCCCGAAAATATTATTCGTGTTCTTAATGCTTATTTTTCGGCCAGTGGTGATCTGACAGGAAAAAAGATATTGATTACTGCCGGTCCTACATACGAAAAGATAGATCCGGTACGATTTATTGGTAATTATTCTTCCGGAAAGATGGGGTTTGCACTTGCCGAAGAGTGTGCCGGTCGAGGTGCAGAAGTGATGTTGGTTACTGGCCCAGTGTGTTTACAGACATCCCATCCGCGTATTCATCGTATTGATGTGGAAAGTGCTGCTGAGATGGCCAATCAGGCACAATTATATTTTCAGCAGGCTGATGCTGGTATTCTTTGCGCTGCTGTGGCAGATTTTACACCGGAAACGACAGCCGGCTATAAAATAAAGCGGGAGAACGACGATCTGACGCTTCGTCTTAAGCCTACACAGGATATTGCTGCTACGCTGGGACGGATTAAAACAGCAAAGCAGAAATTGGTAGGCTTTGCACTCGAAACGAATGATGAGCAGCACAATGCCCAGAGTAAGCTGGAACGGAAGAATTTTGATTTTATCGTACTTAATTCTTTGAACGATTCCGGAGCAGGATTTCGTTATGATACAAATAAGATCAGCATCATTGATCGGCAAGGACATACGGATTATCCGCTGAAGTCGAAGCCGGAGGTTGCACAAGATATAATTAACCGTTTGGTGGAGGAATTGCAATGAAGCGGATTGGGGGGATATGGAACATAAGGTGTGATGTAATGTGGAAGATATTGAGTGCTTTTGCGGTATGGTTATTTCCTCTGTTTCTTTCGGCCCAGGAACTTGATTGTAAAGTGACTGTCAACCATGCTCAGGTGCAGGGAACGAATGTGCAGGTATTCAAAACACTTGAAACCGCACTGACCGAATTTATCAATGAGCGCCACTGGACACAAGCACAGTACGAGATTAATGAGCGTATTCGTTGTTCCATGAATCTTACTGTGAAAGGATATAATGAGAATGAAGGTCGATGGACGTGTGAACTTATAGTGCAATCCACCCGTCCGGTTTATCAGTCTGGTTATCAGTCTACCGTGTTTACTTTCAAGGATAATAATGTAGAGTTTAATTATCGTGAGTTTGATCCGTTGGAGTTACGTGATAATCTGATAGATAATAATCTCACTGCTGTTATTGCCTATTATGCCTATCTGATGATTGGTCTGGATATGGATACGATGTCACCAAAAGGTGGAACAGAGCTTTTTCGTGCAGCTGAGAATGTAGTGACTGCTGCACAAACTTTGAATGAAAAAGGTTGGAAGGCTTTTGATGATAGTCGTAACCGCTATGCTATTGTTTCCGACTATCTGGATGAGGGTATGAGTCCGCTTCGTCAGATGATGTATGAGTATCATCGAAAAGGAATGGATGAAATGGTAACCAATGCCACCCGTGCGCGTGCGGCTATTACTGCTTCACTTGCCGGATTGAAACAGGCGCGTGATACTAAACCTATGTCTTCATTGCCTGTGATATTTACGGAAATAAAGAAAGACGAACTGGTCAATATTTATGGTGGAAAATCACCTGCAGCTCAGAATGAACGAGAACAGGTATATCAGATTCTTTCAAATATTAATCCTTCGCAAAATAGCGTATGGGACAAGATCAAATCAAAATAATGTGCCTGTGTGCCAATGAAAAGAGACTTAAAGAATAGAGAGATTTAAATAATTAAATAATTAATAAAATTATGTGCACAGCCAATTGGCACATTGACTAATTGGCATATTAGCACGTTATTATATATGCTACGTTCACTGTATATTCAGAATTATGCCTTAATAGAGAAGTTGGATATCCACTTCGATACAGGATTTTCTGTCATCACGGGTGAAACCGGTGCCGGGAAGTCAATTATATTGGGGGCTATTGGTTTGCTGTTAGGGCAGCGGGCTGATGTGAAAGCGATCCGTCAGGGGGCATCTAAATGTATTATAGAAGCTCGTTTTGATATTTCTTCCTATGGTATGAAACCTTTTTTTGAAGAGAATGAACTTGAGTATGAAGATGAATGTATTCTTCGTCGTGAAGTGCAAGCGTCGGGCAAGAGCCGGGCTTTCATTAACGATACCCCGGCTTCGTTGACACAAATGAAAGAATTGGGTGAACAGCTGATTGATGTGCATTCCCAGCACCAGAACTTATTATTGAATAAGGAAGGTTTCCAGCTCAACGTACTTGATATTTTGGCACACAATGATGATGCGTTGAACACTTATCATCGGCTTTATACAGACTGGAAGCGTTTGGATAAAGAACTTGACGAGTTGATTTCGTTGGCCGGACAAAGTAAAGAGGATGAAGACTATATTCGTTTTCAGCTTGAACAGCTTGAAGAGGCACATCTTGTCGAAGGTGAGCAAGAAGAGCTGGAACAGGAGTCGGAAACATTGAGCCATGCTGAAGAAATAAAAGCAGGGCTATACCGTATTGAACAGGTTTTTACTTCCGATGAGGGTGGTTTATTGGCTGCATTAAAAGAAAGTTCTGGTTCTCTTTCTGCCTTACAAAAGGTGTATTCACCTGCAACGGAACTTGCAGAACGTATGCATAGTAGTTTCATTGAGCTGAAAGACATAGTAGATGAAATTAGTACCCAGAGTGAAAATATAGAATTTAATCCCACTCGTCTGGATGAAGTTAACGACCGTTTGAATCTGATCTATTCTTTGCAGCAAAAGCATCGTGTGCAGACTGTTGAGGAGTTAATAGGATTGACGGAGGGATATAAAGAGAAATTGTCGGCTATCACTTCGTTTGACGATCGTATTGCTGCTCTGACAGCCGAAAGAGATATCCAATATAATAATGTGAAAAAACAAGCCGGGGTTCTTACGAAGGCTCGTGTTACTGCTGCCCGTGAAGTAGAGAAGCAGATGGCTTCCAGGTTAGTGCCGCTAGGTATGCCTAATGTGCGGTTTCAGGTAGAGATGGGGGTACGCAAAGAACCCGGATTGCAGGGGGAGGATACAGTTAGCTTTCTTTTCTCTGCCAATAAGAACAGTGCATTGCAAAACATCTCGTCTGTAGCTTCCGGTGGTGAGATCGCTCGCGTCATGTTATCTGTTAAGGCAATGATAGCTGGAGCGGTAAAACTCCCTACCATTGTGTTTGACGAAATAGATACCGGTGTTTCCGGTGAGATTGCTGATCGCATGGCAGACATTATGCAGGAGATGGGAGAGCAGGAAAGACAAGTGATAAGTATCACCCATTTGCCGCAGATCGCTTCCCGTGGATGTGCACATTATAAGGTGTATAAGCGTGATAGTGATACTGAAACAAATAGCCACATTCGTCGTCTTACTGATGAAGAACGGGTGGAAGAAATAGCACATATGCTGAGCGGTGCTACTTTGACGGAGGCAGCGTTGAGTAATGCAAAAGCGTTATTAGGATTTACGATTTGATGATTTACTATTTACGATCTAGCTGCGTAAGGCAGGAAGAGTAAATGTAGAAATGGAAGAATCGCAAATAGAGAGTATTTTTTTATAGTAAATTGTACATAGTTAAATAGTAAATAAATAAGATGATTGATCAAAGTGAAATGATTTTCGGTGTTCGTGCCGTAATAGAGGCTATACAAGCAGGTAAAGAGATTGATAAAATTCTGGTAAAGAAAGATATCCAGAGTGATTTGTCAAAAGAGTTGTTTGCAGCCTTGAAAGGTATGCTTATTCCGGTGCAGCGTGTTCCGGTAGAGCGTATCAACCGCATTACCCGTAAGAATCATCAGGGAGTAGTAGCATTTATCTCTTCTGTGACTTATCAGAAGACGGAAGATCTTGTACCTTTTTTGTTTGAACAGGGTAAGAATCCGTTCTTCGTAATGCTGGATGGTATGACGGATGTCCGTAATTTTGGTGCTATAGCCCGTACTTGTGAGTGTGCTGCGGTGGATGCCGTTATCATTCCGGCCCGGGGTAGTGTGACGGTAAATGCAGATGCTGTGAAAACTTCTGCGGGAGCTTTGCATACTCTACCTGTTTGCCGTGAACAAAGTTTGAAGAGTACTTTACAGTTCCTCAAAGATAGTGGCTTTCATATTGTGGCTGCCACCGAGAAAGGAGATTATGACTATACGAAAGCCGATTATACTACTCCGACATGTATTATTATGGGGGCCGAAGACAAAGGAGTATCTTATGAGAATCTTGCACTATGTGACGAATGGGTGAAGATTCCGATGCTGGGTAGTATTGAATCACTTAATGTATCTGTGGCTGCCGGCATTTTGATATATGAGGCTGTGAAACAACGTCACAGTGACCTTTAAACTTTGAGTAGTTAGAATTTAGTAGTCAGTAGTCAGAATCTATGCAGCGTGATAACTTTTAAACCGAATGGATTCCAGCTACCAGCTTCTAACTACTAACTTCTAACTGCCAGCTACTAACTACTAACTTTTTAATTTTTAATTTATGAAAAAGATTCTGTTACCTTTAATACTTATTTGTATGTCGGTACAATGGAGCATGGCACAAGCCCCTAAGTGGGTAGAAAAAGCTAAGCGTGCTGTATTCTCTGTAGTGACTTACGACAAGAACGATAAAATACTCAATACCGGAAATGGCTTCTTCGTTACTGAAGATGGTATAGCCCTGTCGGATTATTCTCTTTTCAAAGGAGCGGAACGTGCCGTTATTATTAACTTTGAAGGAAAACAGATGCCGGTAAATGCTATTCTCGGAGCAGATGATATGTATGATGTTATCAAGTTTCGCGTGGCTATCACTGAGAAGAAAGTTCCTGCGCTGGTAATAGCTACTACAGCTCCTGCTGTAGGGGCAGAGGTGTATCTGCTACCGTATTCTACTCAGAAAGATCGTACGTGTACACCGGGAAAAGTACAAAAGGTGACTAAGGTAGGAGAGAATTATAATTATTATACGCTTGATATGCGTTTGAAAGACAAGATGGTGAGCTGTCCTGTGGCTACAACGGATGGTCAGGTGTTCGGGCTTGCACAGAAGTCATCCGGCAAGGATACTACCAGCATCTGTTATGCTGCCGGAGCCGCTTTTGCCATGTCTCAAAGCATTAGTGCACTGTCTCTCGGTGATCTTACTTTGCGGAATATTGGTATCAAAAAAGGATTACCTGAAACAGAAGAACAGGCACTCGTGTATTTATATATGGCTTCTTCACAATCTACTCCCGAAGTATATATGTCTTTATTGGATGATTTTGTGAAGCAGTTTCCGAACAGTCCGGATGGATATCTTCGCCGGGCTTCAACAACTGTTTTTAATGCAAAGGATGA
Organism: Bacteroides sp. 41_26; assembly: GCF_949740115.1. NCBI lineage: Bacteria > Pseudomonadati > Bacteroidota > Bacteroidia > Bacteroidales > Bacteroidaceae > Bacteroides > Bacteroides sp. 41_26. Next base: position 7,164 of record NZ_CATJGZ010000109.1, on the reverse strand, counting down.
TGCTGCGTTTGATAAAGCAGCGGCCGATATGGAACAAGCCTTAAAAGTAGCACAGAAGAAAGATGATGTGTACTATAATATGGCAAAACAGATTTATAGTTACCAACTTGGCAAACCTGAGAAAGTCTATAAAGATTGGACGTATGACAAGGCTTTAGAGTATGTTCATAAAGCATTGGCTATTGATTCTTTGTCTGTTTATGTACAATTGGAAGGAGATATTCAGTTTGCAAAGCAAGACTATCCGGCAGCATTGGTTAGCTACGAAAAAGTGAATCGTACCAATCTTGCTTCACCTGCTACCTTCTTCAGTGCTGCTAAAACGATGGAATTAATGAATGCCGATCCGAAGGCAGTACTTGCTGTGATGGATAGTTGCGTAGCGCACTGTCCACAACCGGTTTCCGCAGATAATGCTCCTTACGTGCTGGAGCGCGCCCAGATGAATATGAATGCAGGAGAATATCGTTCGGCAATGCTTGATTATGACACTTATTTCAAAGCAGTAAATGGACAAGTGAATGATGTATTCTATTATTACCGTGAGCAGGCGGAATTTAAAGCCCGTCAGTATCAGCGTGCTCTGGATGATATTGCTAAAGCTATTGAACTCAATCCGAAAGAGCTGACTTATCGTGCTGAACAGGCAGTAATAAATTTACGTGTGGGACGTTATGAGGAAGCGCTGAAAGTGTTGGATGAGGTATTAGCAATTGAGCCTAAATATGCTGAAGCTTATCGTTTGAAAGGAATCTGCCTGATACAATTGAAAAAGCAAGAAGAGGCTTGTGCCAACTTTGCCAAGGCAAAGGAACTGGGTGATGCCAATGTGGATGAATTGATAAAGAAACACTGTAAATAGGTTTTGAGTTGGTAAGTTGGTAAGTTTTTGAGTTCTCATAGTAAATCCTCATATGATACTATATGTATAGAAAGGATGTATTAAAAGCTCATCAACTTAAAAGCTCATCAACTTAAAAACTCATCAACTTACCAACTCAAAAACTTACTAAAAAACTTCACAGAAATGGTGAAGCCCCTGTCCACGCAGTTGGATAGGGGCTTCTTTTTGGAGATTTCCATAAAAACACTCTCTCTCATCTCCTTACTTAGTCAAGCTCAGGTTTTAGTTCCTTAAAGTTAGTCTTGTATTTTCTCTTGTATAACTATATAGTAAATGCGGAGGTATGCAGAATACTGCATTGGCTTCTGCTTTTTTTCTTAGAATTTTTATCAGAATCTTTTTTTTACTATCTTCGAAGCGTAAAATAACGTGTTAATGAGCTGAATACACCGGTTGGCAGGTTAACTGTGTGTGTTAATTGACACATTGTACATCATTAATAATAAAATAGAGAATAGAATGAAAAAAGTAATTTGTAGTGAAAAGGCTCCGGGAGCGATCGGACCCTACAGTCAGGCTATTGAAGCCAATGGTATGGTGTTTGTATCAGGACAACTGCCTATCGATGCTGCTACCGGAGTAATGCCGGAAGGAGTGGAGGCACAGGCTCGCCAGTCTTTAGAAAATATTAAGCACATCCTGGAAACAGCCGGACTGACAATGGCGGACATTGTCAAAACGACTGTATTTCTGCAGGATATGTCTTTGTTTGCCGGTATGAATGGCGTATATGCAACTTATTTCAACGGAGACTTCCCGGCCCGTTCTGCTGTGGCAGTGAAAGCTTTGCCGAAAGATGCCTTAGTTGAGATTGAGTGCATTGCGGCTCGCTAATAAATCTGCAACAATAAAACTACTGCCTCCTACAAAGATAAAGTCTTTGGGGAGGCTTTTTTCTTGTGCTGCACGTACGGCGCTCTCCACTGTTGGGTAGGTAGTACCTTTCAGGTCAAATTCATTGGCTATACTTTGCAATTCTCCTTCCGGCAAGGCTCGTTTTACACTTGCTTTTGTGAAATAATAACTCGCTTCCTGAGGCAACAGACTTAATACACCGCGAATGTCTTTGTCATTTACCATACCTATTACAATGTGCAGATGGTGGTATGGGATCGATTTTATTTGTTGGGTGATATACGTAATTCCACCGATATTGTGTCCCGTGTCGCATATTAACAGGGGAGCATCACTCAATTTCTGCCATCGCCCCATTAGTCCTGTCAATTCATTGACATGAGAAAACCCATTACGAACACTTTTCTCTTCAATCCGATATCCCAGAGCTTTCAGCTCTTTTAAAGCATGCAGTATTGTATTGGTGTTTTTTATCTGATAACATCCTCCAAGTTCTCCTTCCAAACGGGGATACTCCTGAGTTTCGTATACCAGCATATTGCTTTGGGAGTTCGCATTTAAGACAAGTGTATTATCTTCTGCAAATACGATGGGAGCATCCCTCTCTTTCGCTTTTTCAACAAATACCGGTCGGGTTTCTTCTGTCGCTTCTCCAATTATTACCGGGATTTCCTTTTTAATAATTCCCGCCTTTTCTCCTGCAATCTTTGCCAGTGTATTACCTAGAAACTGTGTATGGTCAAAGCTGATATTAGTAATGATACATAGATCCGGAGCAATGATATTGGTGCAGTCGAGTCGTCCTCCCAGTCCCACTTCAATGATTGCTACATCCACCTTTTCATCGGCAAAGTAACGGAAAGCCATAGCTGTAGTCAATTCGAAAAAGGAGGGATGGAGCGGTTCAAAGAAAGACCGGTGTTTTTCTACGAAGTTTATAACATATTCTTCAGGCATCATCTCTCCGTTGATACGGATACGTTCGCGAAAATCGACAAGGTGGGGAGAAGTATAAAGCCCGACCCGGTAACCTGCTTCTTGCAAAATGGCGGCAAGCGTATGGGAACAGGATCCTTTACCGTTCGTTCCTCCTACATGAATGGTGCGGTATTCACGATGAGGATGTCCGAAGTATTCATCTAATATTTTAGTGTTTTCCAGTCCTTCTTTATATGCTCCGCTTCCTATTTGCTGGAACATGGGTGCACTCTCATATAAGTACGTTAAAGTGTTCTGATAGTCCATCTTTTATAATATTTAACTGGCAAGAAATCTTTATTGCCCTTTTATTTCTTATCTTAGGTGCCACAATCCTTCATCGTAGTGACTGATTGCTTTAACGGATTGCAAATATCAACATTTTAAATCTAAGAAGAGTATGGGAACTAAGAAAAATTTTGTGCTTGACACAAATGTTATCCTTCACGACTACAATTGCTTGAAGAATTTCCAAGAGAATGATATTTATCTCCCCATCGTAGTGATTGAAGAACTGGATAAGTTCAAAAAAGGCAATGAACAGATTAATTACAATGCCCGCGAATTTGTCAGAGAACTCGATTTGATTACAGATGATAATCTTTTTACGAGTGGTGCCTCATTAGGAGAGGGACTGGGACGTTTGTTTGTTATTACGGGTGAAGTCGATTCTCCGGCTGTACGTGATTCTTTTCCTTCACGTAAGCCCGACCATCAGATTCTGGCCGTAGCAGACTATCTGGCGCACAAGCATACTAATATGAAGACTATATTAGTGACTAAAGATGTCAATCTACGTATGAAAGCCCGTTCTATTGGTGTGATTTGTGAAGATTACATTACTGACAAAGTGGTGAATGTAGATATCTTTGAGAAGTCCAATGAAGTATTTGAGGGAATTGATCCTACGCTAATCGATCAGATCTATTCTGCCCGGGAAGGACTGGATATCAACGAGTTTGATTTTAAAAATATTATTCGTCCTAACGAGTGCTTTATATTGAAAAGTGATCGTAGTAGTGTACTTGCCCGTTACAATCCTTTTACCCATACGGTTTGCCGGGTCAATAAAACGAAGAATTATGGAATTGAACCTCGCAATGCCGAACAAAGTTTTGCTTTTGAAATATTGAATGATCCCAATGTGAAACTGGTTGCTTTGACAGGTAAGGCCGGTACTGGTAAAACTCTTTTGGCATTGGCTGCTGCCTTAAGCAATCTGATTGATTATAAGCAGATTTTATTGGCACGTCCTATTGTGGCCCTTTCCAATAAAGATCTGGGCTTTTTGCCGGGTGATGCAAAAGAGAAGGTAGCTCCTTATATGCAGCCTTTATTTGATAATCTGAATGTAATCAAACGCCAGTTTGCTGCTAATTCCACTGAAGTGAAACGTCTGGAAGATATGCAGAAAAGTGAGCAATTGGTTATTGAAGCATTGGCATTTATTCGTGGACGTAGTCTGAGTGAAACTTATTGTATCATTGATGAAGCTCAGAATCTTACTCCTCACGAAATAAAAACGATCATTACCCGTGCGGGCGAAGGTACTAAGATGGTGTTTACCGGAGATATCCAGCAAATTGACCAGCCTTATCTGGACAGTCAATCCAATGGATTAGTTTATATGATTGATCGTATGAAAGAGCAAAATATCTTTGCCCATGTCAATTTGGTGAAAGGTGAGCGTAGCCAGTTGAGTGAATTGGCAAGTAATTTGATGTAATGACTCATAATAAGAATAGGGATACTTTTTGAATGTCCCCCACTTACAGATACAAGAGAGGCAACTAATTCGTAATGAATTAATTGCCTCTCTTGTATCTGTAAGAAGTATCCTTATTTTGGATCAAATGAAAAATGCTGTTGGCAGATTATCTGAATGTATAGATCCGGCTTACTTATTTTATTCCATGAAAATACGTATTTAATACCTTGTTAAAATGCATATTAACAGCGTCTTAAATACGTATTCTTATACTGTAAAAGTACGTACTTTTAAGCAATAAAAAACAGGCTTGTCAAAAGTGTTAAAAATAACACTAACAAAGATTTTTATTTGATCCCTTATTCTATTTTCATTGCAAATCCACCTCCGGGTGCGAGATGTATTTTCACTTTATCTTTATCATTCAACTTGATGTTTTCTTTTTTATAGTCCCGTCCGCTGCGATGTGCGTTTATACCATCTTTAAACAAGGTAACTGTTTTCCCTTTTTCTTTTAAGAATGATAAATCGACCTCTATGTCGCGTGCATCCCAATTAGTCATTCCACCGACATACCAGGTATTACCGTGTCTGCGGGCTGTTACTATATATTCGCCGATCTTGCCATCAAGAGTGATACTTTCGTCCCATACGGTGGGTATGTTTGCAATAAAATCCAGTGATTCCGGTTCGCGCATGTAGTTGCTTGGTGCGTCGCAAAGCATATTGAACGGAGATTCCAGTATAACGTACATGGCCAGTTGATGACATCTTGTACCCTGACTCATTGGTTCTGAATTGCAAGGATAATAGTTACCTTTTGCCGCATTGCGCATGGCACCTTGCGTATAATCCATAGGTCCTGCCACCTGGCGGATGAAAGGAATAATGACATCATACTTCATCTGGTCTACAGCAGGGCTCCATTTCATTTGTTCCAGTCCGTGCACTCCTTCAAAGTTCAGAACATTGGGATATGTGCGGTTCATTCCGGCAGGTTTGTATGTGCCATGCAGGTCGAGTATCAGTTTGTGTTTTGCACAGGTTTCAGCGGCACGGTAGTTAAAGTCTACCATTTCCTGATCATCACGATCCATAAAGTCTACCTTGAATCCTTTCACACCGATATCGGCATAGTGTTTACAGATGTTTTCCATATCCCGGTTGAATGCGTGAAAACCTGCCCATAGGATGATACCTACGTTCTTTTTCGCGCCGTAATCTACCAGTTCTTTGATGTCGATCTCTTTTACAACCTGCATCAGGTCAGCTTTCAGGTTTACTGCCCAGCCCTCATCCAGAATAACATACTCAATACCATGTGCTGCTGCAAAGTCTATGTAATATTTATAAGTTGCATTGTTGATTCCGGATACAAAGTCTACTCCGTCAATGTTCCAATTATTCCACCAGTCCCATGCTACTTTACCGGGTTTGATCCATGAGATATCAGCCACTCGTGAGGCCGCTCCTAACTTGTAAGTCATGTCACTGTTTGCCAAATCTTTATCTGTAGTAGAGAGGATCGCTATGCGCCAGGGGAATGCCCGTGGGCCATTCACTTTGGCTATATAGTGTTCGCGTTGTTGTACTTGCATTTGTAGCATGTTGTGCCCACCCTGTTTGGTAACTTTGGGGTATTGAGCTTGCTTGCCGGTCAGGCTGTTATTGCCGTTTGCGTTAGTCAGATAGAGTCCGGGGTAGCTTTCCAGATCCGATTCTGTGATACAGATCTTTTTTCCGTTCCCTACTTCGACTACCAGCGGCAGAAACATCATTCTTCCTTTGTTTAGTTTTGAAAGCCGGTCGGTGGTATAAGCGTTCTCAAATGAATTCATAAACTGAGACTCATAATCTCCATCTTTTCCGGGCCTTACATAGGGCACTGTAGCCATAGCATCATCGTTAAACTGGTAATTGACCTCTTCACTTTGGATATTAAATGGCTTTTTCCGTTGATTGATAAAACGATAAGCTATTCCATCGTCGTATGCACGAAACTCCAATCCCCATTGTTTTTTGAATGTCAGTTTCAATTCGTTATATGTATCCTGGATTTTATCTTTCTTGTAGAATGGTGAAAGGATTGTTTCATTCACGCTTCGTTTGTTACTTTGGGATAGTTTGGCATTGTCGCCCCATACTTCTCCATCACTTAACATTAATGAAATAGGGGAGGGGGACAGGACAGACTGTCCATCATGTGTAATGTCATAGGTGATTTTTTCGCCGATGTTAATAGTTGTACTGATACGTCCGTTGGGTGAAGTCAACGTAAATTGTTTTTGTGCATAAACTGTGGTTATCAGAAACAGGCTGCACAGCAGAGTCATTTTTAGTTTTCTCATGGTATATAAATGTTTAATTAGACCTTGGTTATTTAGGTCGCTAATATGAAATCGTGTTGTGATATATAAAGTTGTTACAAATATACAATGAAAAAATATAAAAAACTGAGTTTGAGATAGGTTTGATTTATAATTGAATAGATATGAGCAAAACTCACCACAGAGTAGCACAGAGTTTCACAGAGTATTATTTATCTGATGAAACGCGGATTAACACAGATAAACACAGATTAAAAGACTGTATTTCTTTATCTTAGATTTGTTTCCCTTTACGAAAATCTGCGTTTATCCTTTAGATTTGCATCATAATAAATAGAGGTTGAAATATTATCTTTGTAGTTAAAACAAGTTAACCAAGGAAAGCAGGTGAC
>NZ_CATJGZ010000108.1:0-9626 GCF_949740115.1 Bacteroides sp. 41_26 | reverse complement strand
GATTAACTTGTGTACATCCGTTGCTCGGTAATAACATCTACCGTCCAACATAAGGAAAGGGAGTATTCCCTTTTTCCGGTAACGGGTCAGTGTTCGGGGTGCTACTTTCAGAAGCAGGCACAAGTCCTGATTATCCAGCAGTTCTTCCCCGTCCAAACAGTTACGCCCGTTTATCACTTTGTCTATCTTCTTGTCCTGCATATCGAACCTATCCATGATACGTTCCATCCATGCAGTAAAATCATCTTTATCTATATACATAAGGCTGCCTGATTAAATTATACCAATCATAAAATAACTTTGGTTGGACGGGTCTTTAATGATAATATCCCGTTCCCGCATGAAACGGATATAGCTTTTTGCGGTGCGTTCTTTCACGTCCAAAATCTGCTGTATCTGCTCGCATAAGTCTATGTAGGTTATATGCTCCTGCCTGCCGAACACGTCACGGGCAACCCCGACCAGTTCCTTTTCCTTGCGCTTCTCTTTTTCCTCACGGGTCTTTTCACCCCTGTAAAGGTGCATCCCGGCTGCTTTGTCCCAAGCAAAGAGCATCAAGGGAACATCCAACGGGCTACCGTCCCTTACTTTCAGGGCTTTCACTACCGACAAAGCCGGGTCTTCGTCTTTTTCTATCGAGAGGATGGCAGCCGCTTTGCGTTGCAGTTCCGAGCCTAAATGCCCCCGCAGTTTCAATCCGTTGGGTACAAAATGCAGCACGCAGATGATGCAGGTCTTATATATCCCTGCCAGTCGGTAAAGTTCATCTATGATTGCCACGCTTTCCGCTTCATCATTGGCACATCTTACAAGGTCTGCAATACCATCTATCACTACCAACTGAATACCCCCATATTGGAAATAATACCTATCCATGCTCTGAACAATGGCGTGCAGACGCTCTTTGCGGGACATACCCGTAAGGCAGAAAGCCTTAAATTCATCCGGTTTGTCGGTTTGCTTCGCCCTTTTTATCAGGTTGGTTACATTCTTGAACAGTTGTACTTCCGATTGTTCCGTATCATAAAGCAGGACGGCTTTATGTTTCGTGTTCTCACTTACATTGATACCCAGCGTATCAATCTGAATATCCGCCGGACGGATTGAACCCGCCACCAGTGCAGCCACATAGTTACTTTTCCCTGTTCCCTCTCCGCCAGTGATGCAGCACAAGTTCCCCTGTGTTCCCAGTGGAACGTCACCCGCCGAAATAATTTCCTGCGCTTTTGCCGGAGGATTATTAAAATCAATCTCACACGATTTAAGCATAGTCATTGTTTCATTATAGATTGTATCTAAGAAGTCGATAAATAGTTTGATGAAATTTTCCCGGCTGTTGCCCGCCCGGAAATAATCGGAAATGTCCTTTTCCGCTTTTGTCCCCTGCAAAGGGAGAAGCAACCGTTTCACACCGTATTCACAGAGTTGTTTCTCATGCTTTTTTGCGCTTTCCACTCCGGTAGCATCCATATCGTAAAGCAATATGATATGTTTAAACCGGAATGTAAGTTTATAAATGATGTTCGGCGGAACAGTTACCGTTTCGCTATTGAAGCAAATCGCATGGAAACCATGCGCTGCCAGTGACATGACATCTTTTTCCCCGCCCGTAATAAACAGGGTATCGCCTTTACTGGGTAGCTGTTCCAGCCCGAAACAATAGCTTTCGCCGATATTTCCGCCATATAGAAAGCGGGTCTTGGAAAACGGTCTGTACAGTTTGATGAAACGTTTGTTCTTATACCCGTAAATGGGTTCTTCCTTAGTGGAAGAATAAGAAAACGGATTGCCATCCTCATTTTCACTTTGGAACTGAACCACTGAACAGACTTTATACTGTTCCAGTATTTCAGGGGTAATGCCGTATTGTTGCCAGTATTCCAGTTCGGAAGCGGTAAGTTTCCTCTCCTTGAATGTGTACGGTCTGCCAGTACGTTCTACCGGAGCAGGCACAGGCTTTTCCGGTTCTTTGAATGTTTTAGGTACAGGTATGGGATTACCCTCTGAAAGTCCCAGTGACAAATCCCGGTCTATAATCCGCAAAATTTCTATGAAACTGCTTGAATTGTTACAGTCCAGCCCTTTGAGCATACCCACAAAAAAGAAGCAGTCGCCGGAATAATCGTCATTTCCGAAGTCTTTCAGCTTATAACTATTGCTACGGCGGTCAAAATAGATGTTACAGGACGCTTTGCTGTCCTCATACAACGGATTAAGGAAATTACGACCGACCCGCCACGTGCCGGGAATATAATGTTTAAACACGTTCAGACCGTTATTTGTCCTCTCTAAGATTTCGTCTTTCCTTAACATATAGCTTGTGGTTGGTTATCAGGTTACGCATACATTCGTCATTGCTCTTTATCAAACGGCTTTCCAGCAACCGTTTTATTTCACCGATTTTATAGAAATTGCGCCCCCTGATGGTAGAGTAGGCTATTTCTCCTTTGGAACGAAGCCGTTGCAGGGTGCGGTCGCTGATTTTCAGGAAAGTACATACTTCGTAACTATCCACCCAAATATCATCCTCATTCTCTTTGCAGTCGTCCTGACGGGAAAATACATAATTGGCAATCACGTTGATTTTTGCCATCAATTCCTTAAAGGCTTTTGTTTCTACTGTTATTACATCCATAATTATTCTATAATTGTTTGGATGCAAAGGTGAGGGCTTTCAAAAAACTAACTTGCCAAGTTTATACCAAGTTGGTTGATTTATTTTTCGAGGAGAATTATCAGGAAATTAAGGGGAAAGATAGAGCTTTGCGGAGGAAAACAACTTTGAAAGCGTAAATATAAAAAACAACCAAGTTGGTATGAACTTGGTTGTTTTAGTTCGGATTTTTATTAGATGGTATCGTCCTCATCCATTTTGTAAAGTAACTTCTGTATAAGATTATTCAGGAATGGTGTTCTATCCCTTTTTCTTTCTCTCATAGAAAGATAAGTCCTATAATAATCTCCTAAGTCAATTTTGAAAGATGCTTCTATATAAGTCATTATCTCTTTAATATCAGCATTTCCATTATTTAAAACGGCTGCTGCATATATTGAATAACCTAATTCGATAGCTGCGACTTTAGGGGCAGTCCATTTAAAAGGATTATTAGGAAGTGAAGCCCGACTAATTTCTATAACTTCTTTTCTTTCTACGTCTTGTAATCTCTGTTGCAGATAGATTTCTAACATATCATAAGCCAGCATTTTGGCTACCCTATGGTCGCAGCAGGTTGAAAACAGTGGATCTTTATCAAACATCCCACAGTTATGGCATAGTTGGTAGTTCTCATGTCCTCTAAGGAAATAATATTTATCCAAGTGAATAGCTTTAGAACGGTAGTATTGGTAGAAATCGAGATTATTATTACAAAATTCCGTTATTGCAGTTTGCTTCTTCTTATAATATTCTTTAAGAACTTCTTTGCTGCCATTAGGTTTCCTTAATTCAAGCGTGTATATATCATTAAAATATATCAGTTTGCTTAGGATGAATGGTTTAGTATCTTTAAAGAATGATATTTCTTCGTTAGTGTCCTGAAACGTATATTGATGAGTAAACTCCCTTAATTCTTCAAACAACGGTTTGATGAAATTAATCATATGCAAAGCCTTATCTGAAGATATATCACTATCAATGCAGGATGTTTCTATCTCTGCATTGATTTTAGCTATTATCATATCGGAATACTGTTTCATCTTATATCTTAATATTTAATTTGTAACTATATTTAGATTTGCTCTATGCTTATCTACATCCCAAATCGTGATGTATCTATTTTAGTAATCTCCTTTTTCTTATAACCACCAAAGCGAAAACTTAAATGTAGAGTAAAAGTCCGAGAATAGAATCCACTATTCATATCTAAATTCTGTCCTTTGAAACGAACTTTAGTTACAGGCATTCCGGTATTTAAAAAATCATTACAACGGACAGAAATACGAATTTTGTCCTTTGCAAAATTCCATTTTACTCCAGCCATGAGGTTGAAAATTGATTTAATATCGAATGTTCCTTGTATAACTGGTGTCTGTACATTGCCCATTAACTCAAAAGCCAAATTCTTATTCACTTTGAAAGTATTGTCTAACGTGCCACTCAATACCCATTTTTTCCGGTCGAAAGGAATATCAAAGAAGTCATCACAACGCTGGCGTATTTGCATACCAACTAAGGTTAGTCGAGAATCCAACCAGTTACCAGCCTTAAAAGGTAACATAATGTTTGCCCCCCATATCTGCATATAGTTCCAATTCGTATTTTTATAAATCAGTGCCAGTCTGTCAGTCGATTGGTAAGCAACCTGCGTAAAATAATTTGATGTATGGGTAAAAAACAAACCAAAGATGTATTTCTGCTTCAATATATAATTTCCATTCAGGTTGTAGTTTGTCATCGGTTTTAAGCCCGGTGTTCCCCATAGTTCAGTATATCCATTAAGATAGCTGACCGAAGACTGCATATCCCAATAACTCGGATAGGTTTTATCCGTAGATAACGCAAGTTGGAATATATGTTTCGGAGTTTTAAGGTGAGTCAGCGATAATTGTGGATAGACTGCCCACTTACGATAACTACCAAGAGTATAATATTCTCCTGTGGCAGAAACAGAAAGTGAAGTACCTGTTGCATTGCTTTTACTTAATGATGCATAAAAGCTGGTCGTCTGCTCCTTTAAATTAGAATACATATTTTGGGTATGAATACTACCTGTTACTTGACTATAAGTTTGGATATCACGGTCTTTGGTAAACCGATAGGATGCTCCGTACCCTAAATTCCATCCTTTAGGTAATTGATGTTTTTGGTCTGCATAAATAGAATAACGCTTTATCCTTTGTCCGCCTATCATTGAAAAGCTACTCTGATTACCATCTTGATAATCCGCATATAGATGTTGATTGTTATCGGAAGTATATTGTGTATAATCTCCACCTATTTCAAGCCCGAAACCTGAATGGTATTGTAATGTGACGTTATGCATATGAGTGTCAATGTATTTATCTACATTGCTGGTCTGATAATTACCTGCTGTTAAGCTATTATTATATTGGTCGGGAGTATAGCTACTTGTATATATCACGTTGATATTATTTTTTTCATTAAAATTATATTCAAATGCAGTCCTGAAATTGTGGTTCCAGTACTTACTACGCAACTGTTCATTTTGTGTGATATTATATAGTTTATCTTTTAATGTATGCTTGGAATCAAGCTCTATATATTCCATGTTTTTCACATCATTAGCTCCATACATTACATCAAAAGCTATTTTGGGAGTCGATAAGCGGAAATTTCCGTTCATACTGCCACTGCTGAAATATTGGTTTTTATAATCAGTACTTACTTCTCCCTGAAAAGAATAATCATTCGAGCGTTTTAAAACAATATTAATGGCTGCGCCCCGTACATGATATTCGGGAGGAGTACTGTACATCACTTCTGCTTTCTCTACACGGCTCACCGGAGTATTGCGCAAAAGTGTTTCAAGTTGTCCGGCATCCATCGTTGTAGGTTTGCCATTCAGAATCACTGTTAATTTTCCTGCTCCTGCCAAAGTTAATGTCCCTCTATCTTCTTGTACTCCCGGTAGCTTTGCCAAAGCTTCATAGGCATTATTTACTAATTGGTTTTGAGTAAGAACAGCAAGATTATATCCTAAACGTCCATTCTCTACTTTCACAAAAGGACGTTCCGCTTTTACAACAACCTCATCTAAAGCATAGTCTTGGGGATGAAGCTGAATAATTCCTGCATTATTTCCTTTACCTATTATTAATTTAGTCTGATACAAAAGATGTTGTATAATCAGACGGTATTCTTTAGGTTGGCTTTTCAAAGTAAATGTACCGTCAGTATTGGATATAGATGCACTAATATAGATAGAATCCATTGTTTGCAAAACAATAGTTGCACCATCTATAGGTTGTTGCTTGCTGTCTATTACTTTGCCATTAATCGTTTGTCCCCAAACTTCTGTTTGAAAACTGCCTAACACTATGTAGGAAATTGCAGATATTATTATTTTGTTTAATTGCATCATGTTAAATTAGTTCATCAATTATAAGCTGTTTAAAAAATAAAAGTAATCCCTGCTCCAAAGAACCATTCCCATTTTTTCTGTATTAGGTTATATTGGTAGTTGGTTTGAGACTTAATAGTGATATGCTTACTGATATTGTATGAAAAGCCTGCGCCTACCTCATAAGGGATAGAGGTTGCAGGAAGTACTACATTACGACTTTTGTCTAAAGTATAATTCCCATAGATATTAAAATATAGCTTTTCACGCACTGGAATTGATAGATTAGTACTCCTTTGTAAATTGATATTAGGGCAATCTGTGTATATGGTGCTACTTATTCTAAACTTTTTTATTGCCATACATTCGCTTTTCTTTTTATAAGCACTATCCGACAATAAATGATACTGAATATACAGATTACGAAAATCTGATTGAGTATATTTTATTAAACTATTTTCATGTTTTACACCTAATATAAAGTCATTGAATTTAATGCTATTGTTTCCCATAGGATAACTTATAAGAGATTGCTCCAATTCTTTTATGAAGGCATCATTTATGTGAATAGGTATTTCACCATCTAACATTTTTGATAGTTTAATCGAATCTTTCGCACTCCATCCTTCTTGTGCAAAGGCTAAGAAAGGAATAATATTTAGTATTAAAGCCGTTAGAACTTTCACTGTTTTTTGCAATTGCATCTTTCAAACATCTTTTCCTCTTTTATCTCTTGTTTGACAAGTTTTGAATCTTGAAAGGTAAAAATGGAAGTTACTATATACCACATTCCCAAATACAGTTCCTCTTTATAATAAAGTTGTTCTTCCATTTTATTTTCACTGTTATAGGAAACCGATTGACTAAATGGCTTGCCAAACTTATTTATAAAGTCTTCTTTATTAAAGCCTAATTCAACTCTATTAGCTGAAAATCGACTAATTTGTTTCTGTGTATAACAACTGCATAGAGAAGTAATACATAGAAATAAAAAAACAATTATCCTTACTGATATAAATTTCATTTTTTTATTTTTGATGAGATATTCAAAACAGAAATACTTGCCTATTTAGAAAATGGCTACAAAGTACAACATACTTCCAAGCTATTAAAGTTTCACTTTAGGGATGAGCTCAAAAATATTATCTCGTCATATCCTAGAAATTATTTCATTTGAAAATGGTTTCATTTAGATATTCTGATTGATAGTACTGATAAATTATTCTATTGAATCTTCAATTATCTTTTTACTAACAGGCTGTCCATGTGATGGAAAAAATACAGTAGCTCCCAAACCTAATAGCTTTCTTAAACTTTGTTGAACTTGTGAATAATCTTCCGCCTCAATTGGAAATGGGATTTTCCCTATAATCTTCATATTAGGCATGTTCATTACTAAATCTCCAACATAAGCATTTCCATTATCAAGCAATACAGAAATAGAATCGTGAGAATGTCCAGGTGTTGCAATTATTTTCCCTTTAATACCGATATTTCTTAAAGAATAATCATCAATATCTGAATTGACTATAATATCCGTTTCATTAGGACTAATTGCTGGATATTGATATTTGATAAAAGGTCTTGTTATTCTGTCTATCATCCATAACAGCTTATTATATTGCTTCAAATTCTTGTAATTTGTAACTCCTTTTTTCAAATAAACCAACTGGTCTTTATATAAAATTAATCTAGCACCTGTAAGCTCCTTTAATTCAGACACAATAGCAGTATGATCATGATGATGATGTGTTAATAGAATGTACTGAATTTGTTGAGGTTTAACTCCTATGAGATGTAATTTATTGAGGAAAATGCTTAGTTGTCCTCTCCAGCCTGCATCAATAAGCAAGAAACCGCCGTTACACGGTTCTAAATAAAAACTCGTAGAATTATATATTATTTCCATATCTTATTATTGTTATTTTGAACTCATTTGAAATCAAGTGCAAAATTAATCTTGTTTTAGATTTGCCTAATTGAAAAAGATGTCATACTTTTGTCCAAATACGACATTTTGACTTATGTATATAACTGTTGGAGTATTCAATACAATTCTAAAGCAATTTGAAGACATTGATTTAGACAAGGATGATATTTTTTCATCATTCAATGTAACACCTGACGTGCTACAAGAACCGTTAGCTCTGCTACCAAGTGGTATAGTAGGCACATATATTGAGCGTGTTGTAAACAAGGGTGGTTGTTTGAGTATAGGCTTTGAAAAAGGCTTTATTATACCAATAACGATTGCTGGAATAATGTATAACCTATATCAAAATTGTAATAGTGTAAAAGATATTTTTGATAAAGCTAACATATATACTCCAATTGTTAATCCCCTTTATAGTTATAAAAACAGTGTGGAAAATAATATCTTCTACCATGAAATATACCTTGATAGTAGATTTGCGAAAGAATACCCTTTAGCAACAAGACAACTGTATGAATGTCAAATAGGACTCACATTGCAAATACTTTATACACTAACAGGAAAACGTATAAAACCTTTAAAGGTTTATTCTATGTACGCGAAAGAAATCTCCAATTATAGATTGAATGAATTAGTAAACTTTCCTATAATTTACAACAAAGATAAATTTGCCTTACTATTTGATAAAGCAATTCTAGATTTGCCTATTCTGATAGCAAACAATCAACTTCTTTCTACTGTGGAAGAAATCATCAATTCTATTTCGCCAAATAATTCTAATCTGACTTTTTCACATTCAATTCGTGAGCAACTGCTACAAAATATGCCTTTAATGGATATTAGTTTAAAAACATTTGCTCGAAGAATGAATATAGGAGAGAGAACGCTACAACGAAAACTATATAAAGAAGGTAGTTCGTTTCAGACTATTCTAAATGAAGTAAGAATAGAGTTGGCAAAGAAATATTTAGAGCAAGACTTTAGATTAGTTGATATAGCTTATTTATTGGGATTTGAATCACAAAGTGCATTCAACAAATTCTTTAAAAAGCAATTTAATGAACAACCAACAAAATATAAAAAGTAGGTGCAAGGTGCAAGCTATATATATAAATATATGCTTGCACCTTGCACCTAAGTTGAAATATTAATAATCAAAGACTTGCATAATTCAAAACGAATGTGTACTTTTGAACCCAAGATAAATGGAGACAGACATCCGCCCAAAGCGGACAGAAACATATAAAAAAGTCAGTGTCCAAATCGTACCCCCTCAAAGAGGTAGGATTACATAAAATATTGATATTTAGGACAGTGAACCGGATGGGTTAAAGACCCAGGCGGATCACTGAAACAACAAGAAAAATCAAGCAAATCCCTGATAATCAGATATTATCAGGGATTTCTTTTTCCTAGCAGGTAGCAGAAAATAGCCGTTTCAAGCATATTATCGGTGGATAAATCGTGGGACTAAAATTTAGTTTAAAAAAGTCCCACGAATTTGTATCTTTCTCACTGATTCATAGTTTTTTGCATGGTCATACTTTGGAAGAGAATACATAGTTTTGTAACTCTAAAAACGATGTAAAAATGGCTAGAAAAACCTTCAATGTGCTATTCTTTATCAAGAAAGCCAGATTATTAAAGAATGGAGAAGCACCCGTGTGCATGAG
>NZ_CATJGZ010000107.1:0-38802 GCF_949740115.1 Bacteroides sp. 41_26 | reverse complement strand
GAAAAAGAAAACATAGTGAAGAAAGGACATATCTTTCGTAGTTAACATTTATTAAAGCAATATTCTGCGGAAACATTTGGTTTTAATAGAGTATACGAAGATCGTGTTGATTCTCTACGAGCAATGGGCCGTTTCTCACCAAGAAATAAACTAAATATTCATAAGATATAACAATTTGCATGAACATGAAAATAGAAACAATTATCAATTGTTATGAAAACAGAAAATAAAATATTGAATGGAACTTTTTTGATTAACTTTTATTAAAGATCTGTTTTTTATAAATAGTTGGTATTAATAGAGTATACGAGAAGAAAATTTAAAACAGAATCTAAAATCTTGATTTCAATCAAGACTTTTTTTGTTCTGACGGAATACTTTTGTACCAGACAAATAAGAACTGAAAATGAAGAAGGTTATCATCATAGGTGCTACATCCGGTATTGGACGTGGATTGGCAGAGACTTTTATAAACGAAGGGTATATTGTCGGCATTGTTGGTCGTCGGGAACTAATACTACAGGAGATCTGTTCGCAAAGTGAAGATTGTCACTATAGAGTATGCGACATTACCAATGACAATGATACACTTTATCAACTCAATACACTCACTAATGAAATGGGGGGTATGGATATTCTGGTAATTTGTTCCGGTGTGGGGGAAGTAAATCCAAAATTGGACTATCGGCTGGAGAAGCCGACTCTTCTGACAAATGTAATTGGATTTACTAATATTGCGGATTGGGCTTTCCTATTCTTTCAACACCAGCAGTCAGGACAACTTGTTGTTATATCTTCCATTGGCGGTATTCGTGGAAGTGGTGTTGCCCCGGCATATAATGCAACCAAAGCGTTTCAAATGAACTACACAGAAGGGCTAAGGCAGAAAGCTGCAAAATTACCTTATCCTCTATATATCACAGATATACGCCCCGGTTTCGTTAACACAGCTATGGCAAAAGGAGAAGGCTTATTTTGGGTGGCATCTCTTGATAAAGCAGTATGTCAGATATATAAAGCCATTATACGAAAAAATAAAGTAGTCTATATATCCAAACGTTGGAGGTACATAGCATGGTTTCTAAAAATAATTCCTTCTTATTTGTATTGTAAAATGATGTAATGATACAATTCCGGTCATTTATCAATCTTAAAATCATATAGAAATATGTTTTTGTTTAATAACAATCAACTTTATATCCGATATCTTTTAATACCTTTGAGCGTTATTTACAACAAAATCAGATGAGGGTATGATGAGTCTCCGTAAACTACTTTTTTGGGTGTTTATTTGTATATTGACATTGTGTGCTTTAAGATATGGAGTCCTGGAAAGTGCGAATCAGTACATCTATAATCTTCGTAATACACATATTCCTTCTTTTGCCTACCGATATGATGATTTTCTGCCATATCTTCCGCTGATAATTATGTTCGGATTAAAAATAACAGGAATAAAGAGTCGAAGTAACTGGACACAAATGCTGGTTGCTACTGTTTTTTCATTTGCATTGATGGTAATTACTGTCTCTTCAATTAAGTCATTGGCTGGAGTATTAAGACCGGACGGATCTGATTTATTATCTTTTCCTTCGGGGCACACGGCAACCGCTTTTACATCAGCATGTTTGTTGTACAAGGAATATGGCAAGAAAAATATCCTGGTAAGTATAGTGGCCTATTTACCGGCCGTAGTTACAGGTATTACCCGCCAGCTTAATAACAGGCATTGGTTAAGCGATGTAGTAGGAGGGGCAGTGATTGGAATTGTTGCAGTGGAAGCAGGGTATTTCTTTACGAATTTACTTTTCAAAAAAAACAGAACTAAGATACAGATCTGATCTCTATACAATCAAAAAGGAGTCCGGCAATTACCGGACTCCTTTTTCAAACGTTTCTTTCAATAAAATTCTGATAACAACTTTTTTACTCATGGAGCATCACATACCCCCAAATCATAGAATCGGCATTTCCGATTCTATCTAACAATCTTTTTACCCATTTCATAATTTAAACATTTTATATTATATACCTTGAAAACACTGCAAATGTAAAGTAGAAATGTTACGATTGAATTGATATAAAGCAAAAAATATATTTCAAAGTTCTGTTTTTTGATATATGTCAATGAATCCACCTCTTTTTGTATGACAATTATAGATAAAAAAAGACTTCTTCGGGTGTCACTTTATACACCCGAAGAAGTCTCTACTACTAAATATGACTATTTAGAAATGCAGTTTTTATTTTACTTTCTGATTAGTCATTATTATCTTCTTCACCATCAACCAGGTTATTTAATTCAATTTCCAAATCGACTAACTCCTGTTCCCACAATTTTATAATATCTTTGGGAGTATCTTTAGGAGCCTTTTTAATCCTTTCCTGAGCAACAGATACCTGATGCTCCAACTGACTGCGTCTGCCCATATCGGTTATTTATTTATGATTATATAAATTAATTATTACTATGAATAACAGCCACCGAAAGTAAAAGTTTGTTCAATAAAGACTTTTATTACACTAAATATTTTAGACTTTTGAGCTATGCAGTTTTTTATAAACCTCTATGCGAAGATCTCTTTCTGCTTGGGATAGGTGCGCGGGAAGCTCAATTGATGTTCGCGGACTGATTGCCACAAGCACCACATCACCTACACTCTTTTTATACTCTTTGAGTACGTTCTCTATCAACTGACTGGACGAATTCATTTCAGATCGTATCATATTACCTTTTTTCATAATTCAAATTGTATTATTTTAGTTTTATATTTTATAGAAATGATTCTTGTTCCATCTACTTTTAATCAGAGTCTGACGTACTATCAATTTCCTGTTTTTTGTTCATTCTCGAAGCAGATATTCACTGCATTCATACCTTTTATCCCTCGTTCGAGATCGAATGTCACAATGTCATTTTCTGAAATATCAGCCATTACATTGTTCACGTGAAAAAAGTATTTCTCAGTTCCCGAAAGGTCTTTGATAAAGCCAAAGCCTTTGGAAGTGTTGAAGAATTCTACCCGTCCTTTCATTACGGTTGGAATCTCTTTTTCCTTTTTAGGAGTAGATATAACAATTTCCTCCTGCTTTATTTCTTCTTTTTTGATGTTCTCTGTTGGTGGTGTAGAGGTTATCATACCATTTTCATCAACATAGGCAATCATATCATCCAGGCTATTCGCTTTGGGTGATAGTTTTTTTTCTTCTTTTCTTTTTTGTTTTTCCGCTCGGCGAGCGAGTCTTTTCTTTTCGTTCTCACGTTTGTCAACTGTTACGGATTTTGCCATTAAAATTATATTTTGATTAATACTTAAATATCTCAACGTTTGCTGATTTCTGATTAAACCAACTTGTGAGTTGCTAAGAAGAATTCACTTTCCAGTTTATTCATTACTTCTTTTACACTACTTATTTTTTCTGCGAGAAAAGCATTGCTGCCGGCAAATGCATATCCTCTTCTCATATTACCTTTTGCAGCATTATACAATGCTTTGATAATGCAATAAGGGCTTTTTTGATAATCACATGTCTTGATGCAATGAAATGAGCATTTTTTAGGTCTTTCCATACCACTTTCTACGTTATGGATAAACTCTCCATTGATGGCTCTTCCCGGCATCCCGACAGGGCTTTCAATGATAAGTACATCTTCAGGTTTGGAATGGATGTACACTTCTTTAAAAGTTTGGGAAGCATCACATTCCTGTGTTGTTACAAAAATACTTCCCATCTGTACAGCCGAAGCCCCCAGCTCCATAAAACGGGCAATATCTTCTCCGGTAGAGATTCCACCAGCAGCAATTACCGGAATCTTTTTCTTTTCACTGTAACTATTGGCTATCGCTACCACTGCCGGAATCAATGATTCTAAAGCATAACTTTGATCCTGCAGTTGCTCCTTCTTAAATCCTAAATGCCCGCCGGCTTTGGGACCTTCCACCACAATCGCATCGGGCAGATAGTTATAATTGGCCAGCCATTTATCACAAATAATTTTTGCAGCTCTTGAAGAAGATACGATAGGTACCAATTTAGTAGAACTATCCGGTGTTAAGTAGGCAGGTAAGTCAAGGGGAAGTCCTGCACCCGAAAATATTACATCAATTTTTTCATTGATTGCCGTACGAATCATGTCGGCATAATTGGAAAGTGCCACCATAACGTTCACTCCAATAATTCCGTTCGTCTTTTTACGTGCTTTTCTGATTTCCTCTTCCAATCCACTAATACATTTTTCAGTATAAGTTCCTTTTCTTTTAGGATATAGCAATCCTAAACCGGCACACGAAATTACACCCAATCCTCCTTCATTTGCCACTGCTGATGCTAAACCGGACAGTGAGATTCCAACACCCATTCCACCTTGTACAATAGGTATTTTGATTTCAATATTTCCTATAAAAAATGATTCCATAAATTTATTTTGTACTATACTATAAGCCGGATAAACAACCTTGAATATACTTTATGCTAAAGAGTTGACGCATGTATCGACCCAATGAAAAGGTACAGGATTGGAAATTCCTGATATTATATAGAAGAACGGAAAATTAATAAACATTCCGTGAATAAGTAAAAATGAGATAACTTTAATGCAAAAACAAAAGAGGATCTTCTGTTTTTGCATTATCTGGATATTAATATCTTCTGGAGTTATTATAGTTTCTTCCTCCGTTTGATGGTTTTTCTGTACGTGGACGTGCAATGCTTACTGCAATCACTTTTTGATCGTATTCTACTCCGTTAAGCTCGTCAATCGCTTTCTGACCTTCTGTATCGTTTGTCATTTCTACAAAAGCAAATCCTCTTGACTTTCCTGTTTCTCTGTCTAAGATTACTTTAGCTGAAGATACTTCTCCATACTCTGCAAACAAATTATTTAAGTCAGCATCATTTGCGCTAAAGCTTAAACCTGAAATGTAAATGTTCATTTAAAATTTTATTAAAATAAATACTAATTCTGGAGTGAGGGAGATAATTAAAGGAGAGACCTGCTTAATAATACATAAAAAGGAGAACTATGCGATAACGACTTCGTAACTCAAACTCTGAGTACAAAGATAGTACAATAAATCAGAGAATCATACTTTGTTGCTTAATTTAAAAATTAAAAGTGTTCATTGTCATTTATTAGTAGAACATATTCACTATAAAGCACATGGAGTTTTATTGATTAAAACGCAAATTAACACTGATTTTGCAAATGAATAACATTACTTGAAGTGAGTTGTATTGCATTTCAAACAAAGGTTTTCAAACGGGTATATCTAAAAAAAGAGAATTTCCTGTGACGGAAATCCTCTTCATTTTTCATTTATTGTATAAAGGAAAATATCTTATGCTATTCCATGAGCAGAAACCGTAGAATCGATTTTCTTAATCAATCCCTGAAGCACTGCACCCGGACCACACTCTGTAAAGTCGGTAGCACCATCGGCAACCATATTTTTCACAGTCTGAGTCCAACGTACAGAAGCAGTGAGCTGAGCAACCAGGTTCTTTTTAATTTCAGCAGGATCAGTATGAGGCAATGCATCTACATTCTGATAAACCGGACATTTGGGGGTATGAACTTCTGTTGCATTAATAGCAGCTTCCAGTTCTACTTTTGCAGGATCCATCAAAGGCGAATGGAAAGCGCCACCTACCTTTAAAGGAAGGGCACGTTTTGCTCCGGCAGCTTTCATTAATTCACAAGCTTTCTCGATACCTGGCATTGAACCTGAAATAACAATCTGTCCCGGACAGTTATAGTTAGCAGGAACACAAACTTCGCCTTCAGCTGTAACCGTAGCACAAATTTCTTCTACTTTTTCATCAGGCAATGCAATGATAGCAGCCATTGTAGAAGGAGTAGCCTCACAGGCTTTTTGCATAGCCATAGCACGTGCATAAACCAGTTTCAAACCATCTTCGAATGAAAGTGCACCGGCAGCAACCAATGCGGAAAATTCACCCAGTGAATGACCGGCAGTCATTTCCGGCTTAAAATCGTCACCCATGCAAAGAGCTGAGATTACTGAATGAAGGAAAACAGCAGGCTGAGTCACCTTTGTCTGACGAAGGTCTTCGTCAGTACCATTGAACATAATATCTGTAATGCGATATCCAAGGATATCATTTGCTTTTTCGAACAATTCCTTTGCTAACGCAGAGTTATCATACAAGTCTTTACCCATACCCACAAACTGGGCACCTTGACCAGGAAATACAAATGCTTTCATATTTTCGTTCTAAATTTAAATTTGCGGGTGCAAAGTTATATATTTTTGTCATACAACAGCACATAATCTGCAATTTTGTGCAATGAAGATACTATTTTCCTTCTAATCTATCTGCCTTATCATCAATTATCTGCGCTTTCTCAGGATTCCAAAAATGGCACAACGGTCCATTCCCTTTTCCTGCAACTATCTCTTTACCTGCGTCAATGGCTCTACTCAGGTAGTTTTTAGCCTTACCTACCGCTTCATTCATGGTACACCCTAATGCCAGGTATGTAGCGATAGAAGAGGAGAGGGTGCATCCCGTTCCATGTAGATTTTTACTTACTATCTTCTTCTCCTTATATATGAATAAGTTTCCGTCAGCACATAAGATATCTTGCATCTCATCTCCCGGCAAATGCCCCCCTTTTATTAATACGGCAGTCCGGTAAATAGCCGAAAGTTCCCGGGCAACTTGTTGCATATCCTCCAATACAACAATCTTTTTGCCCGTTAAAACTTCTACTTCGTCCAGATTTGGGGTAAGGAGAGTCGTTAGTGGAAAAAGTTCTTTCTTTATGATTTCAATAGCAGCATCGTTCATTAACTTTCGCCCGCTGGTAGACACCATCACCGGATCATATACCACATGTTCGGGACGAAATTTACGCAAACAATCAGCTATGGCCCTAACTGTTTCTTCTTCGCTTACCATCCCTATCTTAACAGCATCGGGATGCAAATCTTCCATTACGGCTTCTATCTGTCCGCAGACAATTTCAGCAGGAACAACATGTACAGCACGTACTCCTACTGTATTTTGTACGGTTACAGCTGTGATGGCGGACGCAGCATACCCTCCTAAAGCAGATATGGTCTTGATGTCTGCCTGTATACCTGCTCCGCCCGAACAGTCGGAACCAGCAATGGAAAGAACCACCGGATAATGTTTCATACTTGTTTTTATATATTTTCAGGGAACAAAGTTAGTATAAATTCGTACTCCTGTCAGAACTTGTTTTAATTTTCCTTTTAAAATTCGTTTCTTTGATTTTTAATATAAAGATGCCTATTTAGGACAACTGATTATGGAAGAAACGTACTACTTTTGCTGCATAAGCTCTAATTTAGAATCAATCGTAATATAGAATGTCATGAAACAACCTTTTCAAATACCAACTTCTGAAAAGATAGAAAACTTAATAGGAGAGGATCTTTATTATGTATGGACCTCTTTGTGTCAGCTCATCGAACAAAAATATGAGATGGAACGGCTTTGGAACAAGGGTGGTAAGGCCTGGACGTATGAATACAAATATCGTAGAGGAGGCAAAACTCTTTGTGCCTTATATGCTAAGGAATATACTTTCGGCTTTATGATTATTTTAGGGAAAGATGAACGCGCTAAATTTGAAACACAGCGGGCGTTTTTCTCAAGGGAAGTACAGATGAAATATGATGAAGCAACTACTTTTCATGATGGCAAATGGATTATGTTTGAATTAAAAAACACAAACTTATTCAGTGATATGGAACGGCTGTTGCAGATTAAGCGAAAACCCAATCGCGCAACTACAAACAGATAAAAATAAATGGTTATAAATAAAAGATATTGCCAAAGTTGCGGAATGCCACTTCGTTTCGATGTAGAAGAGTGGTTAGGTACTAATTCCGATAATTCCAGAAGCGATCAGTTTTGTTACTATTGCCTGAAGGACGGAAAATATACCGTTGATATATCCATGCAGGAGATGATTGATATCTGGATAAAATACACAGATAAGTACAATGGCTATGCAAATACTGCATATTCTCCGGAAGAACTAAGGGAAATCTTAAACAAACGTTTGCCTGCATTGAATCGCTGGCGACAAAAGCAGGAAACAAATAATGTTCATCATCAAACAATTCAGAATGTTATCATTCACATTAACAATCATCTGTTTGACAGAATAGATACGGATATACTTTGTGCGATAAGTGGTTTGTCCAAATACCATTTCAGAAGAGTTTTTCAGGCAGTGACAGGAGAAAATATCGGAAGTTACATACAACGTCTACGCATAGAACACATAGCACATCTGTTAATATCAACAGACTATACCATAAATCAAATACTGGAACATACGAATTATCAGACCAAATTCAGCATTGCTAAGGCATTCAAAAAACATTTTGGTATATCTGCATCCCAATACAGGGAAAAGTATAAACAGGCAGGTAATGAGCAAAACACAGTGATCTTTCCTGAAATAAAGACTCTCAACCCCATTAAGATATTCTGTATCGAAGTGGGCGAAGCTTACAAAGATAAGTTCCGGTACAGGCTGATCTGGGATAAACTTATACATCATGCTAAACGATACAATATAGACGGAAAGGATCGCAGATTTGTAAGTCTAAGCATGGATGATCCATCCATCACTCCTGAAGAAAAATGTCGTTTCTATTTGGGTATAACCTTATGTTATGATAAAAAAACAGATTTAAATTCCGGGATAATGGAAATACCTGGCGGGCGTTATGCAATATTCAGACATACCGGAGACTATTCTTCACTATATGAGTCCTACCGAATCATTTATGAAGAGTGGTTCCCCGCAAGCAGATATCGTCCTCAGAATACTTTAAGCTTCGAAATATACACGAATCATTCATCTGCAACAACAAAAACGGAGCTAATAACAGACATATATATACCAATTACAAAGAAATAAAGATTCACCATTATGGCAAGGATTTCAGAAATAATGTTGTTACAACAACCGGAGCAACCGGTATTGATAGTCGAAGTACATACAGATATGAATGGAATGACTAAAGCGATCGGAGATAACTTTATTAAAATAGATTCTCTGTTTAAAGAGCAAAATGAAGTTACAACAGATATTCCTTTTGTTGAGTATCCCCACTATGAAAGCTTAACTGAACAGGACATCAGAATGATCATTGGCCTTAAATCATCCGGAAGGCTGCAAGGTAAAGAAGATATAAAATCATTGATAGTACCTGCACGTAAAATAGTCTCCTGCCTGCATAGAGGGCCGTATAATGAACTGGCTGCTCTTTATAATGAGATGACGGAATGGATAAAATTGAATGGATATAAAGCTTCCGGTTCATCCATAGAATATTACTATAGTAGTCCGGATGTACCAGAAGCAGAACAAGTCACAAGAGTTGAAATGCCCGTATTTTAATATTGAGTACTTCCCGTATGGGAATTAAAACAGGAATGAACAGGAATTAGCGCAGGTGACATTTAATCTGCGCTAATTTGCGTTCATCCCTGTTATATTGCATTTCCGGATTATCAAATAGAACAGGGGGCCTTCTCTCTTTATCCTTTTTTAACAATCTAATGATATCCCCCTCATATCCTTTCCATAAATACAAATTGGTATATCGTATAAAATACAATAAGTCTCTTTTGCCATATACAGAAATAAACCGACGAAACTAACTGAAAATAAAGGCATCTGTAGTTTGTGTACTTTATACAATTACTAATCTTCTGTAAAGCCCAAAATACATATTGTAATTTGTATGATAAGACAATTTGCAGTTACTGTAAAATAGAAGATATGTATATCTTTGGAAAACAATGTTTTAGAACATACAATTTTCTATTTACAAAAACAAAAACAGCCTCTATATTTGTATCGTTCAAAAAACAAGTGATATGCAAAATATACAGCAACAAGCCCCATTGGCAAACAATCACATCTCAGTGGACTGTGTGGTGATTGGTTTTGACGGCGAACAATTAAAAGTACTGTTAGTAAAACGAATGGGAGAGGAGAACGGTGAAATATACCATGATATGAAACTCCCCGGAAGCCTGATTTATATGGATGAAGATCTGGACGAAGCTGCACAACGTGTATTATGTGAACTGACAGGTATCAAAAATGTAAATCTGATGCAGTTCAAAGCTTTTGGCTCTAAAAACAGGACAAGTAATCCTAAAGATGTACACTGGTTGGAACGTGCCATGCAGTCGAGAGTAGAACGCATTGTGACCATTGCCTATTTATCAATGGTGAAAATAGACCGGGCACTGGATAAGAGTTTAGATGAACATCAGGCATGCTGGGTAGCTTTAAAAGATATAAAGGTACTGGCTTTTGACCATAATCTTATCATTAATGAAGCGTTGACCTATATCCGTCAGGTGGTAGAATTCAATCCCTCAATGCTTTTCGATCTGTTACCACGAAAATTCACAGCTTCTCAACTACGTATACTCTTTGAATTAGTATACGACAAACCGGTAGATGTGCGCAATTTCCATAAGAAAATAGCCCTAATGGAATATGTCGTTCCTCTCGAAGAAAAACAGCAAGGCGTTGCCCACCGTGCCGCCCGCTACTACAAATTCGACAAAAAAGTATACAACAAAATAAGACGGTAGGGGGAAATTATAAATTAAAAGATTCTCCAATCGTAAATTGTAAATCGTTAAATCGTAAATAACATCATGTATCTATTAGGTTATGACATAGGTAGTTCGTCAGTGAAGGCGAGCCTTGTAAATGCTGAAACAGGCAAGTGCATAGCTTCGGCATTTTTTCCAAAAACAGAAGCTGCTATTATTGCTGTTCATTCCGGATGGGCAGAACAAAATCCGGAGAACTGGTGGGAGAATTTAAAACTTTCCACACAAGCCATCCTGGCAGAATCGGGTATAGACGCTACTGATATTAAAGCGATTGGCATCTCTTACCAAATGCACGGACTGGTATGTGTAGACAAGAACCAGAAAGTACTTCGTCCTGCTATTATCTGGTGCGATTCGCGTGCTGTTCCCTATGGACAGAAAGCCTTTGAAACCCTCGGAGAAGAACTTTGCCTTTCGCACTTATTAAACTCTCCGGGCAACTTTACAGCATCCAAACTGGCGTGGATCAAAGAAAATGAACCGGCTGTCTATGAGCAGATTTATAAAATAATGCTTCCGGGTGATTACATCGCAATGAAATTGAGCGGAGACATCTGTACAACTGTAGAAGGGCTCTCCGAAGGTATATTCTGGGACTTCAAAAACAACCGCTTAGCCGATTTCCTGATGAAATATTACGGTTTTGATGAATCGCTGATTGCTGATGTTAAATCGACTTTTGCAGAACAGGGACGTGTAAGTGCAGCTGCTGCGAACGAACTGGGCTTGAAAGAAGGTACACCTATCACTTATCGGGCAGGTGACCAACCCAATAATGCTCTTTCACTGAATGTATTCAATCCGGGTGAAATTGCATCTACAGCAGGAACATCCGGCGTGGTATATGGAGTAAATGGTGAAGTAAACTATGATCCTCAATCACGTGTCAATACCTTTGCACACGTTAATCACAGTGCCAGCCAGACCCGTCTCGGAGTATTACTCTGTATCAACGGAACCGGTATTCTCAATTCGTGGGTAAAACGCAATGTCGCTCCCGAAGGTATTTCATATAATGATATGAACGTATTGGCTGCAACAGCTCCCATTGGTAGTACCGGGCTTAGTATACTTCCCTTTGGCAATGGTGCCGAACGTATGTTATGTAACAAAGAAATAGGTTGCAGCATCCGCGGTTTGGACTTCAATGCACATGGCAAGCAACATATCATTCGTGCAGCCCAGGAGGGGATCGTATTCTCGTTCAAATATGGTATTGATATTATGGGGCAAATGGGCATCCCGGTACAAAAAATCCATGCAGGACAGGCCAATATGTTTTTAAGTCCTGTCTTCCGTACTACTCTGGCAGGTGTAACAGGAGCTATCATCGAACTTTATGATACGGACGGATCGGTAGGGGCAGCCAAAGGAGCCGGTATCGGAGCAGGTATTTACAAGGATAACAATGAAGCATTTGCCACATTGGATAAACTGGAAGTGATTGAACCCGATACTGCCAAACAACAAGAGTATGCAGAGGCTTATGAAAGATGGAAATTCTGTCTGGAACAATCAATGAATAAATAATCTAAAAAAACAAAGTATAAACCTTGTAACCGATGTATAATCAGTATATATATATCAGTTACACAATCAATTAATTTAAATTATGGCAACAAAAGAGTATTTCCCCGGAATTGAAAAAATTAAATTTGAAGGTAAAGATAGTAAGAACCCAATGGCATTCCGCTACTACGATGCTGAAAAGGTGATCAATGGTAAGAAAATGAAAGACTGGCTGAAATTCGCCATGGCATGGTGGCATACACTCTGTGCGGAAGGTGGTGATCAGTTTGGTGGTGGAACAAAACAGTTCCCATGGAATGGCGAAAATAATCCTGTTCAGGCTGCCAAAAACAAAATGGATGCAGGCTTTGAATTCATGCAAAAAATGGGTATCGAATATTACTGTTTCCATGATGTAGACCTGGTGACAGAAGCTGATACAATTGAAGAATATGAAGCTAACCTGAAGGAAATTGTCGCTTATGCTAAACAGAAACAGGCAGAAACAGGCATCAAACTGTTGTGGGGTACTGCCAACGTATTTGGTCATGCACGTTATATGAATGGTGCAGCTACCAATCCGGATTTTGATGTAGTGGCTCGTGCTGCTGTTCAGATTAAGAATGCAATTGATGCAACGATCGAATTAGGTGGTTCTAATTATGTATTCTGGGGTGGACGCGAAGGCTATATGTCACTATTGAATACAGATCAGAAACGTGAAAAAGAACATCTCGCTCAGATGCTGATGATAGCCCGTGACTATGCCCGTGCACGTGGTTTCAAAGGTACTTTCCTGATTGAACCCAAACCAATGGAACCTACCAAACACCAATACGATGTAGATACCGAAACAGTGATCGGCTTCTTGAAAGCTCATGGGTTGGATAAAGACTTTAAGGTAAATATCGAAGTAAACCATGCAACATTGGCAGGTCATACTTTTGAACACGAACTGGCAGTAGCAGTTGACAATGGTATGCTGGGTTCTATTGACGCCAATCGTGGTGACTATCAGAATGGTTGGGATACAGACCAGTTCCCTATCGACAACTATGAACTGACACAGGCTATGATGCAGATTATCCGTAATGACGGATTAGGTAATGGAGGCACAAACTTTGACGCCAAAACCCGTCGTAACTCTACCGATCTGGAAGACATCTTTATAGCTCACATTGCCGGTATGGATGCTATGGCCCGTGCTCTGGAAAGTGCAGCCAATCTGCTGAATGAGTCTCCATACAAGAAGATGCTTGCTGATCGTTATGCCTCATTTGATACCGGTAAGGGTAAAGAATTTGAAGATGGTAAACTGTCCCTGGAAGATCTGGTTTCATATGCTAAAACAAACGGCGAACCCAAGCAAACCAGCGGCAAGCAAGAATTGTATGAAGCAATCGTAGCGATGTATTGTTAATAGTGATGAGTTTTTTAGTGATAAGTGATTAGTGCCATGCGGTATGTATCGCATAGCAGCTACTCACTTATCACCACTCACTTATCACTACTTACTTATCACTAATCACTAATCACTTATCACTATTTATTATGAATAATACAAATGAAGGTAGCAAACTCTACCTATATTCCATAACATCAGTAGCCATTCTGGGCGGATTGCTGTTTGGTTATGACACCGCAGTGATCTCAGGGGCAGAAAAAGGGCTTGAAGCCTTCTTCCTTACTGCCACCGATTTTCAGTATGACAAGGTTATGCACGGTATCACTTCTTCAAGTGCTTTGATAGGTTGTGTGCTGGGGGGGGCATTATCCGGAGTCTTTGCTTCCCGACTAGGACGCCGTAACTCATTACGACTGGCAGCTGTACTTTTCTTTCTTTCTGCATTAGGTTCTTACTATCCCGAATTTTTGTTTTTTGAATACGGTAAGGCTGATATGAATCTACTTATTGCATTCAACCTGTACCGTGTTTTAGGAGGTATCGGAGTAGGACTGGCATCCGCTGTATGTCCGATGTACATTGCCGAAATAGCTCCGTCCAATATTCGCGGAACATTGGTTTCCTGTAACCAGTTTGCCATTATCTTCGGTATGCTGGTGGTATATTTCGTTAACTATCTTATTATAGGCGATCATCAGAATCCGATCATCAATAAAGACGGAATGACAGGTGTTCTTTCTGTCAGTAGCGAGTCTGATATGTGGACTGTATATGAAGGATGGCGTTACATGTTTGGCTCTGAGGCATTCCCGGCAGCCATGTTCGGCCTGCTGCTATTCTTCGTTCCCAAAACTCCGCGTTATCTGGTGATGATAGATCAGGATCAGAAAGCATACTCTATCCTGGAGAAAGTAAATGGTGCTTCGAAAGCAAAAGAAATATTAGCAGAAATCAAAGCCACTTCTCAAGAGAAGACAGAGAAACTATTTACTTATGGTGTTGCAGTAATCGTAATAGGAATTCTGCTTTCTGTATTCCAACAGGCTATCGGTATTAATGCTGTACTATACTATGCTCCGCGTATTTTTGAAAATGCCGGTGCTGAGGGTGGGGGTATGATGCAAACGGTCATCATGGGTATTGTAAATATCATCTTCACATTGGTTGCCATCTTTACTGTAGATAAGTTTGGCCGTAAACCACTGCTTATTATTGGTTCCATCGGTATGGCATTCGGGGCTTTTGCTGTAGCTTTGTGTGATAGTATGGCTATAAAAGGTATCTTCCCGGTAGTATCCGTTATCGTTTACGCAGCTTTCTTTATGATGTCATGGGGGCCTATCTGCTGGGTATTGATTTCAGAAATCTTTCCGAATACAATCCGTGGCAAAGCAGTTGCCATTGCAGTGGCATTCCAATGGATATTCAACTATATTATATCCTCTACCTTCCCTGCACTCTACGATTTCAGTCCGATGTTTGCATACAGCCTTTACGGAATTATCTGTGTAATTGCCGCTATCTTTGTAGGACGCTGGGTACCGGAGACGAAAGGTAAAACTCTGGAAGATATGAGTAAACTTTGGAAAGATAGAAAAAAAGGAATTTAATATATAGGTTCTCTCATATATAAACTATGCATTTTAAGTATGCGTTAATTAGGTTATTAACACATACTTAAAATGCATAGTTTATATGTACAAAGTACGTACTTTTATAACCGTTGATATTCAATAGTTTACGAATGTGTTTTCATATCTAAATAGAGAAATATTATGTATCGTTAATCTTTGTTTTACGAACAAAGACCAGTGTACTTTGTTTTTCCGGTAATCATTAAATAACATCTAAAACAGAAGATAATTATGAGATCATTAATTGGAAAACAAGCGCCGAAATTCAATGCCACGGCAGTAATCAATGGGCATGAAATCGTTCCGAATTTCTCACTGGACCGATATAAAGGTAAAAAGTATGTAGTATTTTTCTTCTATCCGATGGATTTTACATTTGTATGCCCTACCGAACTGCATGCTTTCCAGGAAAAATTTGCCGAATTTGAAAAACGGAATGTTGCCTTGGTAGGTTGCTCAGTGGACTCCGAATACTCACATTACTCCTGGCTGCAAATGCCGAAGAATGAAGGAGGTATTCAGGGGGTGAAATATCCTATTGTATCCGATTTCTCTAAATCAATCTCTGAGAGTTATGGAGTACTGGCTGGAAGTTATGCTCCCGATGAAAATGGCAATTGGGTATGTGATGGGGCTCCGGTAGCTTTCCGTGGATTGTTTTTAATTGACAAAGAAGGTATTGTTCGTCATTGTGTTATCAATGACCTCCCATTAGGACGCAATGTAGATGAAGTATTACGTATGGTAGATGCGTTGCAGCATTTTGAAGAATACGGTGAAGTTTGTCCGGCTAACTGGTCTAAAGGCAAGGATGCTATGAGTGCAACCGAAAACGGAGTGGCTGACTACCTGAGCAAGCATTAATAAAAAGAGATACTAAAATATGAAAAAGGGCGTTTATTGAAAAATAAATGCCCTTTTATAGTTGATATTCCAAATATTATGACGTTATTTGCGCCGAAAACAATTGATCGTTTTATTATACTCTATTTTCTACCTAATCAGTTGAATCCGGATTTAATTTCAAACCTCTCTTGTTTCTAAATTTATTTATCAATTTTTATTTTTTGTATTTTATGAACATGTACATTGGAAACCTTAGCTATCGTGTTAAGGAAGCAGATCTGAGACAGGTAATGGAAGAGTATGGAACAGTAGATTCAGTAAAACTGATCATCGACCGTGACACTCGTAAATCTAAAGGATTCGCATTTGTAGAAATGCCTAACGACGATGAAGCTAAGCATGTAATTTCAGAACTGAACGGTGCTGAATATGAAGGTCGTGCAATGGTAGTAAAAGAAGCTTTGCCTCGTAACTAATCCATTCATATAGAAGTAATAAATAAGGGGATGCATTTGAACAATACATCCCCTTATTATTTGTAAGAGTCCGGAATCTATAGTTCCTTACTATTATCATTAGTCAAAGGTTTACCCTTATATTCTCCTGTAAGAGTTTCCAGAAATGCTACAATCTCGTCTAACTCTCCATCAGATAAGATAGCATCTACTTGATATTTCGCCATATAGTCAACAGCATCTTTCATTGTTTTCATACTTCCATCATGGAAATAAGGAGCTGTTAGGGCTATGTTTCTCAAACCGGGAACTTTAAAACGGTGTTTGTCACGATCTGCTTTAGTCTGTTTGAAGCGCCCGTTGTCCTCTTCAGTCATTTCCAATCCGCGATCAGCGAAATAATCTCTTTTCACTCCCATCAGCTCATAAGATTGTCCACCAAGAGTTTCACCGACATGACATGTTGCACAGTCGTACTTTTTGAAAAGCTCATATCCAGTCAGTTCTGTATCGTTGATTGCACTCTTCTCGCCCTTCAGATAACGGTCAAAACGAGAGTTGGGAGTAAGCAATGTCTTCTCAAACTCTTCGATAGCATTGGTTATATTCTTCTCTGAATAACCTTCCGGATATACTTCCGTAAAAGCTTTTGTGAAGTTAACATCTTGCTGCAACTTAGCTATAATTTCGTCAAAAGAATGACAAGCCATCTCTACCGGATTTAGGGGAGGCCCGGCTGCTTGTTCGGCAAGCGTATTAGCACGTCCGTCCCAGAACTGTACGAAGTTATAAGCTGCATTGTAAACGGTAGGTGCATTTACACCTCCGAATTGTCCGCCGACCCCTTCAGAATATCGCTTATTATCTACACCACCAGTGTTCAATCCATGACAAGAAGCACAGGAGATGCTATTATCTGCCGAAAGACGGGTGTCATGATATAGCATATCTCCCAAAATAACTTTGTTCATATCTACCGGTAACGAATCCGCAACGGGACGTATGGGTTCATTAGCAAACTCAGCAGCAGCAAGTCCATTGGCATAATGCGCCAGACGGTGTTGTCTTACCCAGGCAAGTGCCATCTCTTTTTTTGTATCGGTGGTAACAGATCCCCAATGTACCATATAATATTGGTGCAAAGGCATTTTGCCATCCATCATTACTTTCTCTACCTTTGCTAAAGCTACTCTACCAACAGATTTACCAGCCTTTAATGCTTCAGCCATCTCTGTCATGTCAAAAGTACGATAACCAGCAGCAACATCTTTCATAATCATGCTGTTGACAACGGGCCAGTCTGCATAAAAAGGAAGGTCGGGATTGGAAGAGTGACAGCGTAAACAACCACCGGAGGTAATAATCTCCTGCATTTGTGCATCAGCAGTAAGCTCCTGTGATGGAGCTCTGTTTACCACGCAATAGGTGACAGCCAGAAAACCGACTACTACCAGTGATGCGATAATTAGTTTTGTGCTCTTTTTCATTGTGCATTCTTTTTTAGTTAGTTATTGCGATTTTTATAAATCAACGGACATAAAGACAACATCTACATCAGACAACTGAGGAAACATACGAATGATCAGATTGCATCCAATTAATATTAAAAAAGTATACTTATGTGTGATACTAATAAAAAGACGGGATAATATCAGTTTACTGTTTTCTCTGTACAAACACCGTAACAGACATCTCCACGCCATAGCCAAAATCACATTTAAAAGAAATGCAAAAAAAGGAAGCGGGAAATTATCTGTCGTTGCCTGCAACAATACTGCTAATGCATAGTAAAACGTTGCAAATAATGATTGCTTGTGCATGATGCTTTTCGTTTAACGCCACAAAGCTAATTAAAATTATGTATATAAACGTACAAAGTAAGAATTAAATTGTATTAAGTACAATCTTGGATTAAATTTAATAGATAATCAAAGGGGAATGAAAGTTGCTTTGGATTTATGAATAATGCAACAGTAGTTGAAATCCGTTTAGCCTTGAACCCGATATCTAACTGATGATTCGCATAAATAATAAAAAGCCGGCAATCAAAGAAAAGTCTTCGATTACCGGCATTATTAACAGATAAATAATATTTTTCGCTATTTAGAAGATGTACCACTCTCCAAAATACTAACAATGGAAAAAAGAGTAAAGCAGATAGCTCCCAAACCAGTCAAAACACGGGCAGGAATGAAATAATCTTCGTGAATAGTTCCTAATTCAAAGGTAAAAGCAGCCAAAAACAAACATGCTAATGCTGTCAGAACAGGAATGATCGGAATACGACTGGATAAAGCAAACTCATGTCGCCAAACTTTGGCCAACAAAATTACTTTGCTGGAAATGCTGTAGCAAACCAATCCTAATCCAATCATTATATAACCAATTACTCCGTTTGTAGTGCTCGAATCGGCAAAGATAACAAACACCCCCCAAATAAAAGAAATAGTCCCCATTAACAGTACCAGTTTGGGCCATCGGTTACGTTCTGTAACCGAATATACATTCCTTACCTGACGGGCAATAGTTGCTACCAAAGCAATCAGACTGGTACAAATACAAGCAAGCCCCACCATTACATGCCCAGCTACGAAGTAAGCGGGATGTATTTCACTCTGCCCTAACAGAAGAAAAGCCCATATCCAGGCAACACCAGACGTTATAACTACTATTCCTTTTAATACACGTTCTTGCCCAGCTGTAAAAGCCTTCTGAGGAACATTATGCCCGGTATCTTTCGCATTGGTGGGAATTAAGGAAAAACGGGTGGAAGAAGTAGCAGCAGTTGCCACACAAATTGTAATTAACCCTACTCCGGTCACTACATGCCCGGCAACGAATGAATGGGAGTCATCAGAGGAAGTGAATAGAACAACACCACCAATGATTGTAATTACGGCAACCAAATAGGCAATGGCAGGCAAAGCATATTGAGAATTTCGCCCATATGTATGAATTATCTGACGTATGATAGTAGCAGCCGTAGCGAAAAGTGCAATACAAATCATACCCAATGAAAATACAACAGGACCTGCTACCAAACGGTTAGGATCGTCCCCCAATACATAAATAAATGTCCCGTAGCCGAAACATAACAAAGCCATTGCCAATGGAATAGCTCTGAATAACACGCTTATACCGTAATTCATAATTCTATATAATTTTAAAAATTTCCACTACAACAAGGTTTAACGTGATTTGTTTTTATCCGGTTACTGCTTTTTAGAGTCTTTTCACAAGAGGGCTATTTCTACCGGATTGAAATTAAAAAGCCTTTTCTTGTATGCAAACGAATGTTTTTGTACATTTGCACCCTTAAAATAAGGAGGGTACCTCCAACTGTAATTGTAAATAGTAAAATCGTATCTATAGTCATGAGCAAGAAGTTCGCCGAATATTCGCAGTTCGACCTTTCACAGGTAAATAAGGACGTATTGAAAAAATGGGACGAAAACCAGGTTTTCGCCAAGAGTATGACAGAACGTGAAGGCTGCCCTTCGTTTGTATTTTACGAAGGACCTCCTTCAGCTAATGGTATGCCGGGCATTCACCATGTGATGGCTCGCTCTATCAAAGATATTTTCTGCCGATACAAAACAATGAAAGGCTATCAGGTAAAACGTAAAGCCGGTTGGGATACGCATGGATTGCCTGTAGAGCTGGGTGTGGAAAAAGCGATGGGTATCACTAAAGAGGATATCGGTAAGAGTATTTCCGTGGCCGAATATAATGCAGCTTGCCGTAAAGATGTGATGAAATTCACCAAAGAATGGGAAGATCTGACTCATAAAATGGGATATTGGGTGGACATGCAACATCCGTATATCACGTATGATAACCGTTATATCGAAACCTTGTGGTGGCTATTGAAACAGTTATATAAAAAGGGACTACTTTACAAAGGATATACCATTCAACCTTATTCTCCGGCTGCCGGAACAGGATTAAGCTCACACGAGTTAAACCAACCGGGTTGCTATCGCGATGTGAAAGATACGACTGTAGTAGCACAGTTTAAGATGAAGAACCCGAAACCTGAAATGACAGAGTGGGGGACTCCTTTCTTCCTTGCATGGACTACTACGCCATGGACTTTGCCCTCAAATACTGCGCTTTGTGTAGGTCCTAAGATAGATTATGTAGCTGTACAATCATACAATGCATATACCGGCCAGCCAATCACAGTGGTATTAGCAAAACAATTACTGAATGCTCACTTTAATCCAAAAGCTGCTGAACTGAAGCTTGAAGATTATAAACCGGGAGACAAGTTGGTTCCGTTCAAAGTGATAGCCGAATACAAAGGTACTGACCTTGTAGGTATGGAATATGAGCAACTGATCCCATGGGTTAACCCAGGTGAAGGTGCATTCCGCGTCATCTTGGGTGATTATGTAACTACTGAGGATGGTACAGGTATCGTACATATTGCTCCGACATTTGGTGCAGACGATGCTCAGGTAGCAAAAGCAGCCGGCGTTCCTCCTTTGCAGTTAATCAATAAGAAAGGCGAACTCCGTCCTATGGTAGACCTTACCGGTAAATTCTATACTTTAAATGAACTGGACGAAGCGTTTGTAAAAGAACGGGTTAACGTAGAACTATATAAAGAATATGCAGGGCGTTTCGTAAAGAATGCCTATGATCCGAATCTTACTGATCAGGACGAGTCATTGGATGTGAGTATTTGTATGATGATGAAAGCCAACAACCTGGCATTCAAAATAGAAAAGCATGTGCACAACTATCCGCACTGCTGGCGTACGGACAAACCGGTATTGTACTACCCGTTGGACAGTTGGTTTATTCGTTCTACTGCCTGCAAAGACCGTATGATAGAGCTGAACAAAACAATCAACTGGAAACCGGAATCTACCGGAACAGGACGTTTTGGCAAATGGCTGGAAAATCTGAATGACTGGAACCTGAGCCGCTCTCGTTATTGGGGTACTCCGTTGCCTATCTGGCGTACGGAAGATAACAGCAGTGAAATATGTATTGAATCAGTAGAGGAACTATACAATGAAATAGAGAAATCGGTAGCTGCCGGATTTATGAAATCTAATCCTTACAAAGAAAAAGGATTCGTTCCGGGACAGTATACAGATGATAATTACGATAAAATAGACTTGCACCGTCCATATGTGGATGATATCATCCTGGTATCCGAAGACGGAAAGCCTATGAAACGTGAAACAGACCTTATCGACGTATGGTTTGATTCAGGTGCTATGCCCTATGCACAAATTCACTATCCTTTTGAAAATAAAGAATTGCTGGATAGCCATGAGGTATATCCGGCAGACTTTATCGCAGAAGGTGTGGACCAGACACGCGGATGGTTCTTTACACTACATGCTATTGCAACAATGGTATTCGATACCATATCTTATAAAGCTGTTATCTCTAACGGTCTGGTATTAGATAAGAATGGCAATAAAATGTCCAAACGTCTGGGCAATGCTGTTGATCCGTTCTCTACAATTGAGAAATACGGTTCTGACCCGTTGCGTTGGTATATGATAACGAATTCTTCGCCATGGGATAACCTGAAGTTTGACATAGATGGTATCGAAGAAGTTCGTCGTAAATTCTTCGGTACTTTATATAACACATATTCATTCTTCGCGTTATACGCCAATGTCGATGGATTTGAATACAAGGAAGCAGATGTACCTATGACAGAACGTCCGGAAATAGATCGCTGGATACTTTCTGTGCTGAATACACTGATTAAAGAAGTGGATACTTGTTATAATGAATACGAACCGACCAAAGCAGGACGACTGATCTCGGATTTTGTGAACGATAATCTATCTAATTGGTATGTTCGTTTGAACCGTAAACGTTTCTGGGGAGGTGAGTTCACACAAGATAAACTGTCTGCTTATCAAACGCTGTACACATGTCTTGAAACAGTAGCCAAACTAATGGCACCGATTGCCCCGTTCTATGCAGATCGTTTATATAGCGACTTGATTGCTGCTACCGGACGTGACAATGTCGTTTCTATTCACCTTGCTAAATTCCCTGAATACAATGAAGAGATGATAGACAAAGGGCTGGAAGCACGTATGCAAATGGCACAGGACGTCACTTCAATGGTATTGGCATTGCGCCGTAAAGTAAACATTAAAGTTCGCCAACCGTTGCAATGTATTATGGTTCCTGTAATAGACGAGGAGCAGAAGGCTCACATCGAAGCGGTAAAAGCATTGATTATGAATGAGGTGAATGTAAAAGATATCAATTTTGTAGATGGTGCTGCCGGTGTATTGGTGAAGAAAGTAAAATGTGATTTCAAAAAACTAGGTCCGAAGTTTGGAAAGCAGATGAAGGCCGTAGCTGCTGCTGTTGCAGAAATGTCACAAGAGGCTATTGCCGAACTGGAAAAGAATGGTAAATATACATTGAATCTGGATGGGACAGAGGCTGTGATAGAAACGTCAGATGTGGAAATCTTCAGTGAAGATATACCGGGATGGCTGGTTGCTAATGAAGGTAAACTGACAGTTGCTCTTGAAGTTACCGTTACTGAAGAGCTTCGTCGTGAAGGTATTGCCCGTGAATTAGTGAACCGCATTCAAAATATTCGTAAATCAAGTGGATTTGAAATAACTGATAAGATTCGGATAACAATCTCTAAAAATCCACAGACAGATGATGCGGTAACAGAATATAATAATTATATTTGTAACCAAGTTTTGGGTACATCCCTGACTTTGGCAGATGAGGTAAAAGACGCTACGGAGCTTAATTTCGATGACTTTTCTTTATTTGTCAATGTAGTAAAAGAATAATTCTAATACCAATAACCTCTAAAAAGTAAAAATTATGGCAGAAAAGACAAGATATTCGGATGCGGAACTTGAGGAGTTCCGTGCCATTATAATGGAGAAACTGGAGTTGGCACAACGTGATTACGATCAGTTGAAACTCAGTTTGATGGGGCTTGATGGAAACGATACTGATGACACATCACCCACATACAAAGTACTGGAAGAAGGAGCTAACACACTGTCAAAAGAAGAAACGACTCGCTTGGCACAACGTCAACTGAAGTTTATTCAAGGATTGCAGGCTGCTCTTGTACGTATTGAAAACAAAACGTATGGTATTTGCCGTGAAACAGGAAAGTTGATTCCTGCAGAGCGCCTGCGTGCTGTGCCTCATGCTACACTCAGCATTGAAGCAAAGAATAGTGGCAAGAAATAAAATTAGTGACGAGCTATAAGCTACAAATCACATGTGCTGTGCGTTATTTGCAAAGTACTTGTAATTTGTAACTTATAGCTCGTAGCTTATATAACTTGTATTCAACAAAATGAAAAAACTACTCACGAAAGGACAAATTGCCCTGCTCGTTATCTTCTCGGTGCTGATTATAGACCAGATTATTAAAATTTGGATTAAGACCCATATGTACTGGCACGAAAGTATTCGGATTACCAACTGGTTCTATATCTATTTTACAGAAAACAATGGGATGGCATTTGGTATGGAGATCTTTGGAAAACTATTCCTTACCACTTTCCGTATTATTGCCGTAGCATTGATAGGATGGTATCTGTATAAGATTGTAAAGAGAGGATTTAAAACGGGATACATTGTCTGCGTTTCTTTGATTCTTACCGGAGCACTGGGGAATATTATTGATAGCGTATTTTATGGAGTACTGTTTAACGAGAGTACACATTCACAAATTGCCAGTTTTATGCCTGAAGGGGGAGGATACTCCACCTGGTTTTATGGAAAGGTAGTAGATATGTTTTATTTTCCGATTATTGATACTACCTGGCCTACATGGATACCGTTTGTTGGGGGAGAGCATTTTATATTCTTTAGTCCCATCTTTAATTTTGCTGATGCCGCTATCAGTTGTGGTATCATCGCATTGCTTCTTTTTTATAGTAAATATCTGAATGAGTCTTATCACTCACACGAAAAAAAGGACTAAGACAGAAAATGAAAAGAGATTTCCGGTGCCGGTTGTATATCATATGCCTGTTAGTGGTATTCGTTGTTGGTTGTAAGGTTAAAAGACCCGATGGAGTTCTTCCGGAAGCAACAATGGAAAATTTGTTATATGATTATCATATAGCGAAAGCAATGGGTGATAATTTGCCATACAATGAGAATTATAAAAAAGTATTGTATACAAATGCTGTATTTAGCAAATATGGTACAACGGAAGCTGTTTTCGATTCGTCTATGGTATGGTATACACGTAATACGGAAGTACTGGCCAAAGTCTATGAAAGAGTTAGCAAAAGGCTAAAAGCACAACAAAACTCGATCAATCACTTAATTGCTATACGCGACAAAAAGCCAATGACATCTACTCCTGGCGACAGCATTGATGTATGGGCATGGCAACGTATGAGGCGCCTAACGGGAATGCCGATAGATAATAAACTGACGTTTGTCCTACCCTCGGATTCTAATTTCAAGAAACGCGATACATTGGTATGGGAAGTCCGTTATCATTTCCTTGAAGGTGCCAAACCGGATACGACCCTGTTTGCATTAATGGGTATGCAGATTCAATTTGAAAATGACAGTATTATTAGTGAAACCAAACGAGTAACAGAGTCGGGGATACAGCGTATCCGCCTGCAATCGGATACGTTGGGAGCTATCAAAGAAGTGAAAGGATTTATCTATTATCCAAAGAAAAAGACACCGCATACTTTATTGACTGACGGTATCACACTCATGCGTTATCACTCTAATGATACGTTGCCGGTTTTGAATGATTCCTTAAAAACAGATTCTCTTAAGCGGGATGTAGTGAAAGAGGTTACTTCAAAAGAAACAGCCGATACAATAGAGAAAGTAGATCAGCAACCTCAGCCAAGATTGACTCCGGAAGAGATGAATCGCCGTCGCAGCAATCTGCAACGTGAGGTGAAACCGGAGCAACTCGAAGTAGAGAAGCACATACAAATGGAGAAACGTGAAATAAGACAAGAACGGCAAATGAATCAACGCCGCCGGTCACAGTAAATTTCAAAACTAACAAAATGAAACGCTTTGCTTCTCATTATTTGCATGCACCAGATACTGGTTTTCTCAAACAACAGGTAGTAGAAATGGAGGGAGAATACGTTGTGAGATTCTTCCCCCTTACCGAAGAAATAGAATCGGTAGAATGGTTACCGGGCGTCATAGAACTAACCCAGGTGAAAGATAAATTCTGCGCTTATCTTTTATTTCCTTTTGATTTTACAATGATGCAGCCTGTCGCCGAAACTCGGCGCAGACAATTGCTGTAGCAATAGCTACATTGAGCGATTCGGAAGTTTCTCTCTCCTGAGGATAGTTAGGAATATATAGTTTCTGATTGATTAGTGCCTCCACCTCTTTACTAATTCCATTTCCTTCATTTCCCATTACAATCAATCCATTACGGGACAATGGCTGCCCGTATATATTCTTTCCATCCAGAAATGTTCCGTAAACAGGAATATCACCAAGAGAACGAATTAAGCCGGGCAGGGGAGTATAATATGTTTTTACACGGGCTATACCGCCCATAGTAGCTTGTACCGTCTTAGGATTATAAACATCCACTGTATTAGATGAACAAATAATATGCTCTATGCCAAACCAATCAGCAAGACGAATAATTGTACCCAGGTTTCCCGGATCCTGTACATCATCCAGGGCAAGACAGAGCGAATCACGAAGAATAGAAGTATTTAAAACATATTCCGGTTGCCTGAATACGGCGAGTACCTGTTGAGGAGTCTTCAATAAACTGGCACGTGATAGTTCATCCTGAGTAACTTCTGCTATTTCATCTGCCTGAACAGATGCGTGTTCTCGTAACCAGGAAGGAGTAGCAGCCAAAAAGGTACAAGAAAGGTGTCCAAGTAAATCACCCACCAGTTTCGGACCTTCAGCCAGAAAGACTTTCTCTTCTTTACGTATCTTTTTTAACTCCAATGAGCGAATGTACTTTATTTTATTTTTGCTTAATAGTGCCATATAAACCTGATATTTAC
This sequence comes from Bacteroides sp. 41_26, assembly GCF_949740115.1. Lineage (NCBI taxonomy): Bacteria > Pseudomonadati > Bacteroidota > Bacteroidia > Bacteroidales > Bacteroidaceae > Bacteroides > Bacteroides sp. 41_26. The sequence continues at coordinate 12,296 of NZ_CATJGZ010000107.1, read as the reverse complement.
GGCAAAGCTATAAAGATATTTCCAATATACCACTTTCTCACGATTCTTTTTCTATATCTTTTTTTTTATGATTAACATTATTTATACCAATAAATATATACTATCTACTTAATTATCGTAGATTTGCTTAAAAATAGTAGACTGGTTATCAGTAGTAAATAAAAATAAAATGGAAAGACTTACACAGCAAGAAGAAGAAGTAATGCTTTACTTTTGGAAGATAGGCCCAAGTTTTATAAGAGATGTACTGAATCAAATGCCTGCCCCAAAGCCTCCTTATACCAGTGTGGCATCTGTAGTACGTAATTTAGAGAAGAAACAATATCTGTCTCCTTTCAAACTGGGCAACTCTATTCAGTATCATCCCATAATCAAAGAGAGTGATTACAAGCGTTATTTTCTTAGTGGAGTGGTAAGTAATTATTTTACCGGATCCTATAAAGAAATGGTTTCATTTTTTGTGAGAGATCGTAAAATCAGCAAAAAGGAACTGAAAGAACTTATTAATATCATTGAAGACGAAGAATCTTAAAAACAACCAGAGATATGACACTTTTTATTCTATACTTCATGAAGGTAAATATAGCATTAGTTGTGCTGTACTTCTTTTATAAATTATTGTTTAGTAAAGATACCTTCTTTGGATTACGCAGACTGATGTTGATTTTAATCTATATCATCGCATTCACATATCCTTTGTTTGATCTTTCTGCCTGGATGATAGTAGACAATAATGTAACCGGCGTAGTAAACACCCTATATCAAAAGGTATTGCCCGAAATAATAATCGTAAGTGAAACAGCTGATAATGCATCATCTTTTCCATTGGTTACAATAGTTCTTACAGGCCTTTACATAGCAGGAGTGATTATCTTATTAACCCGTACATTGCTGGAAATCAGCAAAACCTGTATCATACTTCATCATAGTAAAAAAGTATATATTGATGGAATCCGCATATGCCAGCCCAAAGAAAAACAAGAGCCTTATTCTTTCTTTAAGTGGATTTGTGTGTATCCAGGTATGTATAATGAAAAAGAGACAAAAGAGATATTGGTACATGAACAGACGCATGTACGCGAACTTCACTCGGCGGATATATTATTGGCACAACTCATAATTATTCTTTGCTGGTTCAATCCTTTTGCCTGGCTCATACGAAGCGAAATGCGTATTAACCATGAGTATCTTGCCGACAGGAAGGTGGTGACGAGCGGTTACGACAGAAAAACTTATCAATATCATCTTTTAGGTCTCAAACAGAATCAACTGGCTGCAGCAAATTTATATAATAACTTTAGTGTATTACCTTTAAAGAACCGAATTAAAATGTTAAACAGAAAAAGAACCCGTAACATCATGAGAAGCAAATACCTCATGTTTATTCCTGTAACTGCTTTGTTGATTCTATTCAGTAACTGTACAAACACAGCCAAAGAAGAATCAACAGAAGAAAAAGTGGAAGTAAAATACATCCCGACAGAAGTCAAACCGGATACAGTAGACATCGCCAATGCTGTTTTCGATATGGTAGAAGAAATGCCGGAATTCAAAGGAGGCAATAAGGCACTGATGGACTATCTGGCTGCAAACCTACAGTATCCGAAAGGAGCTGAAACCAAAGGAACACAAGGTCGTGTTATCGTACAATTCATTGTTAATACGGATGGCAGTATTGATAATGCAAAAGTAATTCGCAGTGTTGATCCTGAATTGGATGCGGAAGCCTTGCGTGTGATCAATGAAATGCCGAAATGGAAACCGGGGACACAAAAAGGTGAACCGGTACGTGTAAAATATACCGTACCAGTTATGTTCCGTCTGAAATAAACGGCGGTCAGAGATAAAACATTGAAATCACCAATAGTTCGCCCCCACGATGTTGTAGCAACTTCTTAGGGGCGAATTAGCATTTATTATTTCCCCATACAGAAAAATTCGCCTATATTTGTAGGGTATTTGAGGCAACTAATAAAACCCTATGAGGAGAGGATATCTTTACACGTTACTTTCTTTTGCCATTCTGACGCTGGCTTCGTGTTCCGCTACCAAGTTTGTGCCGGATGGTTATTATTTATTGGACGAAGTTAAAGTATCTACTGACAACAAAGACGTAAAATCTTCCAGCCTGCGTAATTATGTACGTCAAAATCCCAATGCAAAATGGTTTAGCCTGATAAAAACACAGTTGTATGTTTATGATCTTTCAGGGCGTGATTCCAGCAAATGGTACAATAAATTTCTTCGTAAAATAGGAGATGCTCCGGTTATTTACAACGAAAACGAAGCACAACGCTCACAGGAGGAAATAACAAAAGCTGTCCAAAATATGGGATATATGAGTGCTTCCGTTAAATGTACAACGAAAACAAAGAAAAAGAAACTGAAACTATATTATGAGGTAGCTACAGGTAAGCCTTATACTGTACGTACATTGAAATATGACATTAGTGACCCCAAAGTAGGTGAGTATATGCAGAAAGATTCTGCTAATACTTTGTTGAAAGAAGGTATGTTGTTTGACGTAAATGTATTGGACGCAGAACGGCAACGAATAACGGATCATCTATTGCGTAACGGATACTATAAATTCAATAAAGACTATATTTCATATACTGCTGATACCGTGCGTAACACTTATCTCGTGGATCTTACTTTACATCTGCAACCTTATAAAACGCACACTGCTGATACCCCCAAAGCACATAATCAATATCACATCAACAAAATAAATTTTATCACAGACTATGATGTTCTCCAGTCTTCTGCATTGAGTAGTATTGAAATTAATGACTCCATACATTACAATGGTTATCCCATCTATTATAAAGATAAGTTATATCTGCGACCTAAAGTATTGACAGATAATCTACTGTTCTTTCCAGGAAATCTGTATAACGAACGCGATGTACAACGTACTTACTCAAACTTCGGACGCCTGCCAGCATTGAAATACACCAATATCCGTTTCTTTGAAACTCTGGCAGGAGACAGTACATTACTGAATTGTTATGTGATGCTAACCAAAAGTAAACATCAATCAATCTCTTTTGAATTGGAAGGAACAAATTCTGCCGGTGATCTTGGAGCAGCAGCTTCCGTATCTTTCCAGCATCGGAATCTCTTTCGTGGTTCCGAAACATTTATGATGAAGTTTCGTGGTGCATATGAAGCAATTACCGGATTGCAAGGCGACTATCATAGTAACAACTACACAGAATATGGTATAGAAACGAGTATAAACTTTCCGAGCTTCTTATTTCCTTTTCTGAATTCTGATTTTAAACGTAAAATACGTGCTACCACAGAGTTTGGTTTGCAATATAGTTACCAGCTACGCCCGGAATTCTCACGTACAGTAGCTTCGGCTTCGTGGAGTTACAAATGGACACAGCGTCAACGGGCACAACACCGTATTGACCTAATAGATATCGGTTATCTGTATTTACCCTGGATCTCCCAAAAGTTTCGCGAAGACTATATCAACAAGGGGCAGAATCATATTTTTGAATACAACTATAAGAACCGGCTTATTGTACGTATGGGTTATAGTTATAACTATAACAGTGCCGGAAATGCTTTGGTGAACAATACCATCAGTTCTAATTCTTATTCTATCCGTGCCAATATAGAATCGGCAGGAAATATTTTATATGCATTCTCTAAAGCGATCAGTATACGAAAAAACAATGATGGCGAATATGCCATTCTCGGCATTCCGTATGCACAGTATCTGAAAGGTGATTTTGACTTTGCCAAGAATATCCGGATAGATAATCGTAATTCATTGGCATTTCATGCTGGTTTTGGTATTGCGGTTCCATATGGCAATGCAAAGACTATTCCATTTGAGAAGCAATACTTCTCAGGAGGTGCCAACAGTGTACGCGGATGGTCTGTACGTGATTTAGGGCCGGGTTCATTTCCCGGTGATGGTAACTTCCTGAATCAGTCAGGCGACATCAAACTGGATGCAAGCATCGAGTATCGAAGTAAGTTGTTTTGGAAATTTCAGGGAGCCGCCTTTATCGACGCTGGTAATATCTGGACAATCCGTGATTACGCCAATCAACCGGGCGGTGTATTCAAGTTCAATGAATTCTATAAGCAGATTGCCGTTGCTTATGGCTTAGGTTTACGTTTGGATCTGGATTTCTTTGTTTTACGCTTCGACGGAGGTATGAAAGCTATCAATCCGGCTTATAAAAATGGTAAAGACCGCTGGCCCATTATTCATCCTAAGTTCAGTCGTGATTTTGCATTCCACTTTGCAGTGGGTTATCCATTTTAACCAACCATCTTTCACCCTCTTTTATCAAATGAATGGTATCCTGTTTCTCAGTAAGAATAGCAGATGTACCATTGAAGAAATCAGCTTCCAGATAATTTTTTACTGAACAGATAACAGTTGCATGCCCTTCTTCCGGATTCATCTGCTCACTAATTACAGTCACAATAACCGGTCCTTTTGCATTTACCTTGTCAATGAGCTCCTGTGTAGTGTTTGTAGCCATATAACTAAGATATGGGAGGGAAGCCGGAACAACCAATTCTTTGGTAGCCGCATAATCAAGATCATAAAAGGTCTCACAGAATGCTATTGCATTGCGTACAACTTCACTTTGAGGTACCTGTTTCTGACAGGCAGTAACCAAACTCATAAAAACAACGAGAGAGAATATTCGTAGTATTTTCATAACTTAGTGAATAAAAAAGATGAAACATCTCTTTGTACAGAGCATGTTTCATCTTTTGACATTTCTTTATGCATTAAATTAACGGGCAGCAAACAGCAGACCGTTCATTACCATCTGACGTGCTGCAAGAGTTCCCTGAGCATCCAGAGTGACAGTCATTGACTCGCCATTAGGCAAATACATCTGCGCTGTACCATCATTGTTCATTTTCAAAAGTTCGGTACTCTCACCATTAGCTACTACATTCCAGGTATTTGCTTCCTTGTTGTAGATCAGTTCCATAGCAGTTTTCTCACCCTCTTTTGTAATTGAATAACCATTCTCCAAAGTTTCTACCAGATAGTTGCCATTTTCGCCTTTTACTTTCTTTACATCTCCTGCATTTGCCATCGGGTTAGAGCCGCTCCAAAACTCAATAGAGTTGATAACCAAAGCATCCGCCAAATATGCAACGCCATATACCGGAACGATGTTCAGTGCAAGAAACACAAGTTCGTTTACAAACTTATTTCCTACCGACTGATTCCAGGAAGAAATACGATTAAATAAACCAAATGAACCTACACATGAGCTAAACAAAATAGTACCGCTCAGAGCAAAAGCTGCGACCAATGTCAATCTGTTTTTTTTCATAATTTCTGTTTTTTAGTTGTTATTTTGTGAAACGATAAAAGACTTATAATAGCTATAAGTCCTTTATACAGTTGCAAATATAAACCTTTTAATTAATAGAAACAAAACATGGTGCAATTTCTATTTTACATTTTTTCTTCGTTTCCGAAGCTCATTTCCTAATAAATAGTCGACAGAAAACTTACCGGGACCGGATATATACATCAATATAAATACAACTAAATAGATGAGTGCCAGTTCTTTTACTGCAAAAGCATCATTACCATGAATTACAAAGAACGCCATGCCCATTGTAAAAATCATAGGCAACATAGCCAGACGATATAATATACCAACGATAAACGCCATTGAACAAACGAGTTCTCCGAAGATAGCCAGTCCCAGAGATAACGGGCTACCTACACCTAACGGATCAGGGAAAGCTATGGATAGTTCCTGATAACTGCTCCATTTCTGTATGCCGTGATTCATCAACAGTAAACCAAAGAAAATACGTAATGCAAGTAAGAATAAAGATGCCCCTGTACTATTGGGCTTTGAGGGAAATAAAAAATTGTAGATCATAAGTTTCATTTTTTAGTTTGATAATTTATACAATATAAACAAACCTTAGCTTCACATTGTTTAAATTGATTCATATCAAATAAAGCATTACAGAGATAAAAAGTATAAACTCTTTTTGCCAGCCTTTGTTATTAGATATATATTACATTAATAGAAAGGAATAAAGTTATGAAAAAGGTAAAAGATTTCTTCAAAGATTGTCTCGAAGAAATAGGTAGAGGCATACTCCATGAATATGGCTATTTTGAAGAGGATGACAAATAATAAAATAGAATAAGGAAGCAATATACTTCCACAAATCTTCTCACACCTCCGGAGTATATTCAATTACTTCGGAGGTATTTTATACATCCCGGTTCCAAATATTAGAAGCATAACTATTATAACTCTAATACTATTCTTAATAAAAAAGGGAATAAGTCATCGCAACATTCCCTTTCCCATATCTATTAAAACGAGAGCAACATAACATATATCATTTCTTCGGTTTTACTCTTTTCACAGGCTTTATTATTAATCGCAACGAAGGGTCATAAGTGAAATAACTCCACATCCAGTCTATGAAAATGAAAAGTCTGTTCTTTACACCTACAATACTCATTAAGTGAATGAATAACCAGACTGCCCAGGCAGGAAAACCACCAAAACGGATATTCTTCAACTCTACAATGGCGTTATTTCTTCCGATGGTAGCCATCGAACCTTTATTATGATACACAAAAGGTTTAAGTGGAAGTCCCTTTTCTATGTTGTTCAGATTCTGAACAAGAAGCTTAGCCTGTTGAATAGCCGGCTGAACAACCTGAGGATGTCCCCTCGGATAATCTTCTGAAATCATTAGAGCAGTATCACCAATAGCAAATACATTGTTAGTACCGGTTACCTTGTTGAAAACATCTACATTCAGTCTGTTCCCCGGTCCGTAAGCGTCCTGCGGAAGTCCTTCAAGACTGTTAGCTTTCACACCTGCTACCCAATAGATATTTGTAGAAGGTATGGCCGTACCATCTCCCAGAGTAAGCAAATCATTTTCATAATCTACCACCTTGGAATCCACCTTTATTTCAACTCCTTTTTTTGCCAGATAGTCATGTACTTCGGTAGACGATTTTTCGGAGAAAGCCGAGAGTAGGCGAGGGCCTGCATCGATAAGGACAATACGCATCTGCTCTATATCCAGATCGGGATAATCTTGTGGCAAAATGAACTTACGCATCTCTGCCAATGCACCCGAAAGTTCTATTCCGGTAGCTCCGCCACCTACAATTATAAACGTCATCAATTTTTCCCGTTCTTTCAAATTACTCGTGTTCTGCGCTTTCTCAAAGCTTTCCAGTACTTGGTTACGGTTATAGAGAGCTTCTGCCGTTGTTTTGAGAGACATGGTATGGAGAGCCATCTTATCGTTACCGAAATAGTTGGTATAACATCCGGTTGCAATTACCAGATAGTCGTATTCAATAGCTCCAATGGAAGTTTCCAACATATTTTGTTCAGAAATAACCCGCTGGGCTTCACAGATACGAATATGAAAATATTTACGTTTTTTAAAAATCTTACGGAAAGGGAAAGAGATTGCACTCGGCTCTATACCGGCTGTAGCTACCTGATAAAGAAGAGGCTGAAACAGATGATAATTATTTTTGTCTAACAGAACAATTTGAAAATTGTCATTTTTTAGTTTGCGTGCCAGCTTTAATCCTCCAAAACCACCGCCTACAATAACTACTCTTTTTCTTTTTCCTTTATCGGGAATATCAATTTTATTCATCATGTTATTATTATATTAATCTGATAGTATATTAACATCACGGAAGGGAAAATTGTTTTTGTTATCCACTACCTCCAAACGTGTTTTTGTCAAGAGCTGATTTATTGATTATTAACCTGAAAGCGACTTTCTCAGAAGATAATATCAGTTGCATTGCAACACAATAGCATTTACATCGCAACATACCGAGAAATGCATCGTAACATAGTAACAAACGAACCGTAACATACCATGTAATTTTGAATAAGTACCGGGAAAAACTGCAATAGATACCTGCCTATATACCTTCAGAAGCCGGTATAAAAAAATAAAGGAGAAAGCCATAGCTTTCTCCTTTACAAGTATTCTAACTGAATCTACTTTATGATTGCAATTACAAAGATACTGTTTTTTTGACTAAAAGTCAAGCATCCGATGTATTATTTCATAGAAAATCTTTTTTATTTATCTCATTCTCTACCAGATACTCCACTTCGTGAGCTTCCGTCAATTGAGGTACCTCAAGCTTACCAAGCATACTGTCCAACACACTCTCCGGAAGCGGATATTCTCTTTCACGGTTCTGTTTTCGCCAAACGGAATAGTCTTTCTCAACATAAACCACTTTAACACGAGCCCCATACCCGGCAAAGAGATTGATAAGCTGAAAGCGCATCAGAGTAGTAATATTAGTTGCATTCCATATGAAATCCTGCCCTTTACGCAAATAAGCACGGGCTATCTTTTTAGCTTCCTGCACCACCCATCCATTTGCCGATTTGTCAGTAGGACTCAGTTTATTCTTCCGGCGAATATCATCCAGGCTGATAACAGGAAGAGCTATACCGGACGTTTCAAGATAATGATCTTTTCCCATTCCCGGTAACCCGGATAACAGAACAACATTACACTTAAACTTTTCATACGGAATGTAATCTATATAGCTTTCTTCCGTATGAAAGTAACGAAAACGGGCATGATCAGTGGTAAATTCTCTGCTCTTTTTCCAGCACCCCTGCTCACGGCAGAAGATTTCAAATAACTCCAGCGATTCCATCAAAGTATTTTTATCCTGACAGATACGTCCTTTTATATCAGCTTCGGCAAGTAAACGGAGTTGCGAAGTGTCCACTCTGAAAGCTGCCTTGGCAACCTGTCTCACAGGATCCTGCTTTTCCATCAGCCATAAAGGGAGCCCGTGAAACCTTACAAGTGATGCTATCTTTTCACGAATGATAAAAGGAGTTGATGTATCCTTGTACAAAAGCGTACGCACAGTATATTCTCCCTTACGGGCATGCCCTTTGGCAGTGACACTGCCATCTTCCTCAATGACTGTAGTAGAACGTTTTTCTACATCATGCAGTAGTGCAGCCGTCCAAAGTATTTCCTTGTCCTGCTCTGTAAGGGCAAGATAGCCGGGTAGTTTCTGTAATTCTTCTATCACCCGCCAGGTATGTGTAGCCACATCTCCTTCGGCATGATGAAACTGGTCCTGAGGAATCCCATTCATATCGCGTAACCATTCGAATTGTAGTTCGAGCGAGCTACGATCTTTCTTATCTGTTAATGTCCAAATCATATTTTTCTTTATTTTCATTAAACTCCCAGAAAAGCCGGGCACGCTTCCAGTGACGTGTCCAATGCTCATCTGTTTTCACATGTCCTTTGCGCACATACTTAAATACATTGTGTGCAAATTCGCTAACCGGATATTCATCTGTATTCCGCACTACCAACCCTTCACGCGTACAATCTTCTCCGGTAAAAGGATCTTTTGTACCAAAGGCTCCCGGTTGCCGGGCAAGCGTAAGTATCTGCTGCCGAAATTGTTCCTGAGGAAGTTCTGCAACGGACTCCAATCCCAATTCGGGAACCGTTGGCAAATCAAACATAGCAGCATAAAACTTTACCTCTTCCCAGGATAACCATTTATCGAGGCAACGCACGGCAAAAACATAGAAATACGATTCTAACCGTTTGTATTCAATAGAGTGAACAGCATACAGATTTTCACCAAATAATTCAAGACTGCCCAAATCATGCTTCATTAATTCCCAACGCTCACGCAGTTGTCGTGTCCATGGAGAAGTAGCAGGTGCAGCATGTGACCGTGCAAATACGCCGACGCTGTTCAGGCAATTATTCTCACCGTCCAATTTTTCGGTATATACAAGCGTGTCAATCCGCTGGATATCTTCCCAATAAGTATGGTTGATGCGGTCGTCACTTGTAGTTCCCGGTGAGAAAGGAAAGTGATACGTACGACCATATTTTTCTGATAACATTTTGTTTTTATTTAATTATTCTTTATTCATTCTTACGATACGGGGCATAAAACGCCCTTGTATCTCTACCAGGTTTTCCTGTGCCCGCATCACTCTTTCGATGTCCTTATAGGCAAGAGGCATCTCTTCCACACTGCCTCCGATAAGGGTTACACCCGCTTGTACCAGGTATTTCTTTAAAGCGGACTGTGTGAAGGTGCTTTGGGCCTGTTGTCTTGACATCGCCCGTCCGGCACCATGAGAGGCCGAAAAGAGAGATTCACGTACTCCTTTACCACAGACCAGGTATCCGGGAGTAGCCATACTACCCGGAATAAGTCCGGGTTGGCCTTTATAAGCCGGAGTAGCTCCCTTGCGGTGAACAATGGCAAAGTTACCGGGTGCTATTTCCTCCTCCCAGGCAAAGTTATGGTGATTGCTTACATTAGCAACCGGGATCAATCCCAAGGCTTTGGCAAGATTAAGATGAATCCTTTCGTGACAAGCCCGAGCATAATCTCCGGCAATATTCATACTCATCCAGTATGCTTGTCCCTCTTCCGAATGGAGATCAAGCCAAGCAAAACACTGGGCTTCGCGAGGTAATTTACAAGATTCACGTGCCAGAAAACTATAATGTTGTGCAATAGCAGCTCCTAATCCACGTGAACCTGAATGAGACAACAAAGCAACATAATTCCCGGCAGGTAACTGTAAAGCATTGTCCGCCTCCAGTTCCAGTTCTCCGAAGTTCACAAAATGATTCCCTTGTCCTGATGTACCTAATTGCCGGACAGCCTTCCCATGTAACTTTTGTAACAGGGGCGTCAATCGGAATTCTTCTCTGTCCAACACTTCATGCTCCTGTGTAAACTCTAATCCACCATCCATACCAAAATGTGTGTATTCCTTTAATGCCACTTTTGTCTGATGAGCATATCGTTTCAAAAAATCCGGTTTCGCATCAAAAACCGTCAGACTCATCCGGCAGCCAATATCCATTCCTACGGCATAAGGTATTACTGTATGATCCGTTGCCAATACACCGCCGATAGGCAAACCATATCCGGCATGTGCATCAGGCATCAACGCTCCTGCCAGTGTTACCGGGAGACGCATGGCCAGTTCCATTTGTTGTTTGGCGGAACTTTCTATAAACTTGTTACCGTAAGTTTGGTACACCAACGGCACTTCTCTCAGATCATAGACCTGAAACTTCCTTTCTGTAATGGTGGGAGAGAAGTGTTCCGCCAGTTTCCCCCATACTTCATCATTTTTATATGCTTCGGGATTATCAAGCACATTTGCTAAACGAACCAGAATTTCTTCTTTACTTTCATACTTGCAATGTTTGCTTACAATGGCAACAGCCAGACTGCGTGCCACATTATTTGTATATCCCAATTTGCTTAAATCTTTTAAACGTATTCCCATGATTTCTTGCATAGCACACTGATCTCATCCCCGGAATAAACATATAATGTTCCGGAGTAATGAGGCAATATGCCTGTTAGCAGTGCAGAAGAAGACAGAACATAACATCCCCGCTTCACCACACTGAAGTGATTAAATAATAAAATAATAAGATTGCAGGACTAATCAATTTTTCTCCGGCAGCAGTTTCACGGAGTGTTCAGATAATAAAATTACTAGGGCTCTTCATCCCGATGAGCCGCTTAGTCCTGATTTTGATGTGTTATTTCTCCAACATAATTAATACCCTTTCCATAGTTTAAAGGGTGAATACTAAATTTATCGTTGCAAATGTAATTCATTTTTTAATGATAACAAAGCGAAAGAAAATAAATTTAAAAATAATCGCTGCAAGGTTTGCTATTTTAAAATAAAGCTTTACCTTTGCACCCGAAATCAAAAAAGCATAATACTAATGCACTCTTAGCTCAGTTGGTAGAGCAACTGACTCTTAATCAGTGGGTCCAGGGTTCGAATCCCTGAGGGTGTACAAAAAGGAGACTATTTTTAGCCTCCTTTTTTATTTGTCTTAAGTCGACAAAAAACTTTAAGACCAATAAGAAAACCGCGCCGCTAACACATTGATAATCAACCAATAAAAGAGTATACACTTTTGCATATTAAAAATGTACATTCTTGTTATGTATCATTGTACACTTTTGCAATACATAAGTGTACACTCTTGTAATTCCCCTTCATACAGGTTAGTGTAACGCCTTCATTTCTTTTCGGGAGAGAGTATAGTTCTTCAGGCAAAAATGTAAATTTAAAAATATAAATGCTACCTTTGTTTCATTGTTACTATTTTAAAATTAATAGTTACTATGTTTGTAAACACTGAAAACCAACGCTCGTCGGGACGGGTGGTCCCGCCCCTTGCCGCTGGGCGTTCCCCGACCGAAGATTTGTTTT